>JAGUQV010000008.1 GCA_030154525.1 Mycoplasmataceae bacterium
AAAATTCAAGTATCAGGTTCAACATTTAATCTAAATATTACTGAAGCAGATGAACTTTATACAGTTTCAGGAATGTCAGTTGCTGAAGCTAAAACTTTCTTTGAAATTAAATATAGCTTTGATGGGCTTAAATATTTGAATAAAGATGAATTTATTGTTGCACTAAGTGCATTAAGAACATCAGAATTAAATAAATTAAACTTAAATGATTTTAAACTTAGATATGAATTTACATTATTAGGTTCTGCAAAATATTGAACACCAGAAGTGTTTGGTAATGCTGATGCTGTGGAAGCAAATGTAACTAAAACATTAAATACAACATCTGTTATCAAGACAATTGACTTAAATGAATACATTGCAAACGTTGCAAACGTTAAATTGTCAAATTCAACTTTGGATATTGTTTATGCCAACGAATTAGATACAGCGGCTTTAGCAGTATTAGGTGTTAAAATTGAATGAGATTATTGAACACTTGAACCAGCAACTGGAAACATTGTTCGTGCTGGTTGAGTTGACATAAAACCAACAAGTGTTGCCATTCTAAATAATCCTGCTGATTTGGCAGCAATACCAATTGCAATTCGTTTTGTAAAAACAGACATTAATCCAAAAACAGAATTAAAAGATATTGTTGGGAATACAGCAAATGAATTAAATTCTTCTGGTTATGCAGTTGACATTACATCCTTAAAAGAAATAATTGAAATTAATGATAAATTGGGTATAAACTACAAAGTTAAAGGTATTGTTGGAAATGTTATATCAATGAATGTTTTAGCAGACTTAAACAATATCTCTGAATTAGCAAGTAAAAATCTACAACTACAATTTGCAATTGGTAGTTTAAGTAATCCTGCTGATTTAGTAATTAATTGATCAAGTGAAGCAGATTTTAAAACAGCAATTGTCGCATATAATGAAACAAAAGATATTTTAAAAACAGAATTAAACATTTATATGAAATTAGTTCTTATTGGTGGTACTGGTCCTGACGGAGATATCATCGGTGAAACAAGATATGTTTGAGATCAAAGGACTATTGAAGTTTATTCTCATGAAAATGGAGTTAATGTAGACTTTAATACTACTGATGTTGTTGGAAGTAAATTAAGAGCATATTCAAGAATTGCCTCTACATGAGCAGATTCTTTATCAGCTGAAGGT
>JAGUQV010000112.1 GCA_030154525.1 Mycoplasmataceae bacterium
AAGAAGTTAAAGGTGTTAAAGCAGAAGAAGTTAAAGGTGTTAAAGCAGAAGAAGTTAAAGGTGTTAAAGCAGAAGAAGTTAAAGGTGTTAAAGCAGAAGAAGTTAAAGAAGTTATAAAATAATGAAAAATAACAATTGAGGAAATCCATTTAATGCGAATCGTCAAGCAAAAATATCGGAAGGAGTTAACCAAACAATTCATTCCGATATTTTTTTCAAAAATGAATTATCAGAATTTGGTGTTATGAATATTTTATTGCGAGAATTATCTGGAACATTTTCTTTTAACGAAAATTGTCCAGAATGACTTCTAAATATCGAAAATACATTTTGATGAAATTTAATGTTTTATGGAAGAGTAGGAATTTTACAATATGCAGAAAATAAATTTATAGTTGTTAATGTCAATAATGTTTTGACTTCTTATCAAAAAATAAAGGAAGTTTGATGCTCTCCTGCGAGGATTCAATTTGAACAACAAAGTGCTAATGTAGATCCAAAACAACAAAAGCAATATGTTTTACGCGATATGAACAAAATAGTTGTAATTAATAATGATGTTACTTCGGAATTTTTTCAATTAAAATTTGGATGATTTATCAATAATTTTTTATCAATTCACAAAAAATATTTTCTTGGTTTACAAATTAAACAAAAGAAAATGGGAATTTATTTTAATACAAAAACAAGTTCTATTATTACTGCTTTAGAAAATTCTTTTTCGGACGACAAACCCTATATTACTTTGCAAGCACCGAAAGTTGAAAATGACATTACAAAATCTGCAACAAAAGCAATGGAGTCTAATTTTGTCATAGAACAATTTAATTTCCCTTCCGACGGATATATTGGGCTTGAAGAAGTTATAAAGTATTGAAAATACGGAAAAGATATTTTGGGAATGAATGAAAATATCAATGATAACAAAGAAAGAGTTATTTCGACTGAAGTTGAAGATTCAAAAGAAAATACAATTTTGATGGAGGTTTCTTCAATGAGAAATTTTAAAATCTTTTCTAGGGAAATGAAACAAAAATTTGGTATCGAAGTTAAAGTGGAAAAAACAACTGATAAAATGAAAAAAAATGAAAATAGCAAACAAGCATTTTCAAAATTAGGAGAAAAAATTGAAAAAGAGTAAATTTATAGAAATATATCCAAATTTCGAAATCTTTAAGCAAGAAGTAATAGATATTATTAATATCGATTTAATAAATCCATTTTACATAAATGATGCTGATTTTGAATATAAGCAAGGAAATATTTATGATCAATTAATCAGATTTTTTGGAGAAGAAAGACATATTTACAATTTGGATGCAGATTTTAAATTAACATTTTTATATAAATATGCTGAATCATTTCTGAATTTTTACACTAAAATAAATTATGAGAAAAGTTTAGGTTTATCTGAAATTAAAATTGATTTTTTTAAAGTTATAAATAAAAGTGAAAATTCTTCAAAAATAAATTCAATTAATAAATCTAATGATGTTAATTCAAAAGTTCCTAATAATAAAATATTTTCTGACATTTTGGATGATTTACAAATTAATGAAGCGGAGAGAAATATAGCTATTTCTGATATGGAATCAGGAGCGATTGATATTTCTTATATTGAGCATAAATATAAACTTTATAAAATGAATATTACGGCTTTATTTAAAAACCAAATTACAATATTTATCGATTCTCTTTCATTCATGTTTGCAAAAATTGGAGCAGAAGAAAATCCTGATTATGAATCAAAATCAACTCAGTTTACAACTGGAGAACAAGTAAGTGAAGTTCCGTATCTTGATTTTAAATTACAACAAAATATTATTGATATTAATAAATCGTTAAATTCGATAATTCAAAGAATTGTCGAATTCGGTGTTCCTGATAAAATTTTTGAACCAATTTCTGGAACATATAAATTCATTAATGAATTTAAAGCTAATTACTTCGAAGGAGTTTTGAATACTGTTTTTGAAGAAGTTATAAAATTAATGGCTTTGGAGATTGATAAAAAACAAAATACCTTAATTGCTGGAGAAAATATCAAAATTATTGGAGATACAATTAGCTCTACAGGTGGTGGTCCATTACCTGATAATTTAGCATATACTGATAAAGATAATCAATTTACTACAAATCAATCATTTAATTATAATCAAATAAAAGATATAGCAGATGGAGTTGATGGAACTGATGGCGCAAATATGAATAATATTATACAACAATCAAGTGATGTAGATATCAAATTAGCATTAAAAGCAGATAAAGATGACAGTGTTAATTTAACTTCAGCACAAGTTATTGGTGGTGGTAAAACATTTAATCAAAATTTAACTTTAAATAATGGTAGACAATTCATTATGAATGCAGTAGGTAATACTCCAACATTTATTGAATTTAAAAAAGATGATGTGAGAATAGGTAATTTTGGAAAAGGTTCTTCATCAAATAGTGATCTAACACTACATGCTGTTGGTAAATTAACTATTACTTCGGGTAGTGAATTAAAGTTAAGTGGAACAGCAATTACATTTGATAATAAACCATTAGGAAATGTAGGAGCAGGAGTTAATGCAAATGATGCTATTAATAAAAGTCAATTTGATTTAAAACAAAATAAATTAATTGCTGGAGAAAATATCAAAATTATTGGAGATACAATTAGCTCTACAGGTGGGGTAATTCCAGAAAATATTGTAACAACTGATACCAACCAAAATATTACTGGTAGAAAAATATTCAGCAACATAGTATTATTTAATGAAGATTTAACCTCATCAATATCTAGTGTGTCTGATGGTTTAAGTTTAAATGGTAAAAATGTTAATATACAATCTTCAGACAATGAAATATTTATTAATCCAAGAACTCACACAACTTCAATAAAACCAATAAGAACAACTGCAATTCCAACTGTTGATGATGACTTAACAAATAAAAAATATGTTGATGAGAAAGTTGGAACACCTGTCACATTAGATACCACACAAACAATCACAGGTGCTAAAACATTTAGTGGTGGTATTAATGTTGGAACAGCAACCACAGGTAATAACCCTATCCAAAAGAAAGTATATGATAGAGACATAGCATTAAAAGTAGATAAGACAAATGTTGATACATTCTATAAAGGTGTTAATTGTAATATAGGCTCACAAACATCAGCAGGAGATAGTACTGAAACATTAGATAGTTTATTTGGAGCAGGAACAAAAGACTTAATTGCAAGTGGTAGTGAATACTACATTAGAGCATTTACAGATTCCGTAGCATCAAGAACAAGATTTCCAATACCAATAATTATGGAGAATTTTCTGACATCAAATGATTATAATATTCATACTGGATCATTTAGTGGAACATTCTTTAATTATACTGATTATGCAACCACCTACACAATAACACTTATGTTAGCAGTATCAAGAGGAAGTGGAGCATTTAGATTCCCAGTATTATTTAATGGAACACTGAATGCTAATTTTAAAGTTAGAAGATTAGAAATTTGAAAGAAAGCAACTTTATAATGAAAAGGGATTAGTTATAAAAGGAAAGGAGGTGTATATGAATAAATTTTTAGAAATATTAGGTAAGATGTTTAAGTCAGTTGGAAATATTATCAACAAATCAAAATGTTACGATAAAGCAGAAGGCATTATTGTATTTGAAATGAAAAACAAATTAACTGAATATAAAATTAATAAAGATCGATCTATTTTAGAAGAGTTATTGTGATTTGTTAATTTTGTAGAAATGACAGGTTTTAACGGAAGAACTACTGAGTTAGTGGCTGAAGTTAAACAAGAACATGAATTACAATTAATACTTAAACCTTCTAGTTCGATAAAAGATAAATAATAGCTATTATTTATCTCTCAATCTTATTCCGTATGAAAATACCAAATTTATTAATGATTTTTCTAGTTGATTTAAATTAGGAGAATTTTGAATATAAAAATCAAATAATTTTAAATTAACTTCAAAATAACACCATTTATTATTAATTGCATATGTAACCAATTTTGAATATGAACTAAATTTTATTGTTACAAAACCAAATTTATCATAAATATCATTAATCAAATTTTGAGATTCAATTGACAATGATTGTACAAAATATGAAGACAAAATTATTAGTGGTGTTGTTGAATTATACGATTTATTTAAAACTCTAACCATAATATTATCGATAATATCAGTTGATTGATTTTTATTAGAATCATTTCTTTTCATATCTTCTAATTTTGAGCTAAACGACCTTTTAGTTCCAACATTACCCATAATTGAACTCGCTATTCCTAGAACTCCTCCAATTGTTGGAACTACCAAACTAGCTCCACCAGTAGTAACTGCTAAAACGCTAGCGGCAGCAATAGAACCCATCATACCAATTCCTAATCCAACGTCTGCTTTAGCTATTCCAGCATTTATTTGCGATTTATTTGCATTTATGTAAGAAGAATAAGCGTTTGTCAGCGATGGCAAAAATGAACCATAATTAATTATGGTTTCAATAAAATTATTATTAAATACATTTGAATTTATTTCTTTGGAATCCTTATATCCAATAAATCCTGCTCCGTTAAAGATAATTTCATAAGAGTTTTTACCACCATTAATATTAAAAATATTTTGTTCAATAATTGAATTCTCATAAATTAACTTTTGGTATTTTGAGACGATTGGAACATCAATTTTAGCAAATAAATTATCTCCTCCATTCATGAACAGTGTTTTGAATCCCTTCGCAACATCTTCGCTACCTAAAAAAAATTGCATTGGCATAAAAGTTTTTGAATTTGAATTTTGTTGAATTTCTTTTTCTAGAAAATTCGGACCTTTAAAAACTCCAATAAAATTTGGTTTCAAAGCTAGTGAATCCAAATAAGAAATATTATTTGTTAATTTTATTATACTTCCACTAGGATATTTAAAATCAGCATCATTTATTAATGGAATAAAAACGTATGGTTGATCGTTAATTTTTATTTTAGATTCACTAATAGATTTGTCAAAATTAAATACTGTATTATCGAATACGTAATATATATTCGTCGAAATTGAATCGTTAATAGTTAAAATTGAATTCTGATAATAATTATACTGCTTTTCATTTACTGCAATATAAGTATGTTTTAATGGCGAAATTATTTTCTCTCCGCTTTTTTGAATTCATTTTCATTCATCATAAATTAAAGGTAATTCATTTATTCTCGAATCTTCAAGTAATGCTGTTTCTTCTTCATTTGAATCACTCGTTCTTGATAAACTTATTTTAGTTTGTTGTTTAAAAAATGGTAAAACTAAATTTGCTCAAATATCTTGTTCTAAAAAATATTTAAAAACATTATTATTCATTTCTATTTTTGAAGAAACTAAATAATATCTTGAATTTCATTTAAAATAAGTAATATTCCCATTCTTTGATATTAATTCTCCTTTTCCAAAATTATCATTATCTGGAACAAAAGACTCATTATTTCCTTCAATAAATTTAAGTTTAATTAAATATTGATCTGTAGGTTTATCTTCCGAAGAATTTGTTCAAAAAATTGGCGAAGTTAAAAATCACAATTTATTCATTATTTATTTTTACAAAAAAAACATTTTTTTATAAAAATAAATTTTGTTCTTTGCCAACAAATTTTACATAATTTTAACATTTTAACTCCTTAATAAAATTATATAACATTTAAAACGCTTCTTTAAATAACGGATGCAAATATTCGTCGTTTTCCTGAGCCCAAAAAATAACTTCATCAGAATACATGAAACCAGCTTTCAAATAAAGCTCAACGATCCTTTGCCTAACACTCAAAGAATCATAAATACTTTGAGTGTCCAAAAGAGCTTCAATATCGTCGTTAATTAAACGAATTGCTCTTCTTTTGTTACCGAAAGTTATTTCTTTCGGTTTTTTTCCTTGAATTTTTCCATAAACAACAGCATCTTTTTGAATTTCTGCTGGAATTAAACGAGAAGATTGTGTTTTAATAAATTCGGTCGATTCTGCAACTTCCGAAAGTCCTAATCTAGCTCTATTAATTTTATTTATAGCAATTGTTTTACTTCGACGAATGGATTGAAGTTTTCCTCGATCGGTATTTTCACGAACTAATAATTCATTTTCTTTTCTAATTTTGTTAATTTGCCTATTTGTCGCACCTGATTCGCCCATCTCTAAAATTAATTCTTTATTTGACTTATATTTTTTTCAATTTGAACGGGATAAAGAATCTCTAATTAAACTGGTTTCATTTTTGGATGCATTTAAAGATTTTTTAATATTTATTCTTTCTTCACGAGAAAATTTTCAATAATCTTTTTTTATAAATTTAGCTTCTTTTTGTAATTCTCTTAATTCTGTTTCCTGAGAAGAAATAACTTTTTTAATTTTTTCAATATTAAATCCTTTATCATAAATAATCTTTCTTTCTTTGTCGGTTAATGTAAATAAAGAAACTTTTTTAATTCCTGTAGTTAAAATTTTATTAACTAAAAATATATCTGTTTTTTTTGTTTGTCGTTCCAAATTCTGAAAAGGAATTACAAGTGGTTTAAAAAGTTTTTTCATAAATTATAAAGTTCCTTTCTTTGTTAAAATTGATTTTTCAATCAAATAAGTTCCATTTTTATCTCTCATTTGAGTTAATCCTGCAACTAAAATTCCGCCATTTACAAGTTTTCATTTTATTTCTTCGATTGACATTTTTGTTTTGTTGGCTCCAGATAAAACAATTTTATCAATTTTTTCGATTGTATTTACTAAAACATATTTTTTAGCAGAACCAATTGTCACTTCATTAAATTTCATTACTATACTTCAGGATCCTAAATCATAATCACTAATACTAAGTTTCTTTTTTATAAAACTTAATGAAGCTCTTGAAATTATTGAATCTGTATCTGAATAAATAAAATTTTTAATTCCTAACTTAATTATACTGCTAAATAATTGTTGCCGAGCATAAGAAGTTATCACGCCTGCAACACCAACATCTTGATAATATTTTCTAGTTTTTGAAATATTTTTGTTTTCCAAAGCTTCGATAATGTTGTACCCCCCCACTTCTTTTTCTTTTGTATGCAAATATTTCATTTCTTTTTCACCAATTTTAAAATTTGACATTTCTTCATTATTTAAAATTTTTGATGTCACTCCAAACTGATATTTAACTTTTATATTATTTTTGAAGAATTTTAATTGTTCTTTTGTTAAATAAATTTCTTCTGTAAACTGCTCTCTTTGTCCATATTTACCAGATAAATTATTAATTAAAATTTTTATAGCTTCTTCTCTTCCGAAGTTTTTTGATTTTTTAGCTTCCGCTTTTAGAGAAAATAGAACATCAATAAACGGTTTCATATATCTCGAAGATTTTCTATAATAAGATTCAATTTTTTTTATTTTAATATTATATACATGGTTAATAAAATCTCATTCTTTTTTTGTGTAAGCGCAACTAAAATTAGTTAACCGCCTGACATAACGACCTTTTTCTTCATTCCGATATTTCTTTTTTCAATTTTTTAGAATTACTAAATTTCTAAATTCTGGTTTAATAACTGCTGAATCAACTTCTGCTTCTATAAATTCCATATTTTCATATTTTTTAGAATCTGGAAATGGTTTTGGAGCTCAAGAACCATAAGGCAATGGTTTTGTACATTGAAACGGATAAGATGAAATTATATCAATCATTGTTCCTAATTTCGGTAAAACCAATTTATTATCATTAACTTTTTCTTGCAATTCCATTATTTCAGGATTGAACTGAGTAAATCCGCCCGAATATACTTTTTTATATTTTCTATAATCTTCGATAGAAATTCTACCACGAGAATAAATAATTTCATTTCATTCAAAATTATCAATATCTCCATTTAATAACTGACTTTGCACGTAATTATAGTACAAGCACATGATTAAATATCCTATCGTTAAAGCTTTGGAAATTTTAATTGGTTTCAAAGTTTTTTCATTTACAAATCAAGGAAGTTTTTTTAATTCGGTAAAAAAACTTAATAAAGCGTTTCTTTGTATTGTTAAATCTCTTTCCAGATATTCGTCAACTTCGGCTGTAAGTTCTTCGTTCATATCATATCCTAATGATTTATATCATTCTTGAGTTTTTTGATTTTCATTAGAATATTTATTAATTCCTTGATCCTTTCCTAAAGTTTCGATGCTGGCATTTAATAATTTTGCAGAACAAGTAAAAATTATTCGAACTTGAACTTTCTTCTTTAATTCCTTACTTCATTTAGATATATAAACCTCTATTCGATAAATATTTCCGCCTGTTCCAAAGGTTTTGAAACTGTTTTTTTCTAATTTATTAATTCCTTCATAATTATCAATCAAATTCATAAACTTAAATGTTGTTTTGTTTAAAAGATATTTTAAGATAAAATCACCATCAAATGATAAATTATGACAATAAAAATGCTTACTTCTGCCGTCCTGAATTATTTGTTCAAAAAATTCCGAAATTCTCTTTCCTTTTATTGGTTTTGGAGTAAATTTAGAATAAAGAAGTGTGTATCCTCAGCGAAAAACATCAGTTAAATTCCCATTTTCAATATAATCTTTTGAACCAAATGCTAATGTTTCAAAATCAGCATTAAAATATAAAATACCTTTATATTTTTTTTTAACAATTAATTCATTCATTTTTATTCTTTCCAATATTTTTTCATTAAAATAACTTTTCTTGAACCGTATATTTTCTTCAAATGTCATTTTGTTTAAATGTATGATTAAAAACAGAAACTTCTGAGAAACAATAATGACATTTAATCTGAATATAGTTAGTTGATTCTAATATAATATAATATATACAACTATGATTTTTCATCTTTTTCATCAATCCCACACGTTAAACAAAACAATAATTTTTCATGATAATTATGTGATCCGTAAAATTTATAAAATTTACAATCTGAAAAATTAAATATAGTTAAATATTTAGCTAAAACAAAATTAACTGTTTTAGCTTTACTAATTCCTTCGTGCTTTGAAATAAAATTAATCATTTCTATTTGATTATCGTTTAAAGTGATTAAAACACTCTTTTCTTTTATAAATTTATTTTTAAAGTCAACATGTTTATCACAATCAATTCACTTTATCTCTCTATTATCTAAATAATCAAGTTTTGTGGCACATTTTTGACACTTTATTACTGGTATGTTCATTTGCTAATATCCTTTTCTTTTAAATTTTGTTTTTCATAACAATTTGAATTACAAAATAAATATGTTCGACCATAAATCGGAAGCATAACAATCGTTCCATGTAATTCTGAATTACAAAAATAACATTTATCTCTTGGTTTCAAAGCTTTTTCTTTTCTATCGAGATAAATTTTATGAAAATGAGCTCATCTTTTAGCACCAAAATCTGATGTTGACTTAGGAACATGAATTGAAGTAGTTAAAGTTCCTTCATGTTGTTTTCATAAAACTGTAAATGATAAATCTTCATTCATTTCTATTTTCTCCAGATTATTTTTCGGAAGAGAAGAAATCTTATATTCATTATTTCAATATAAACTTCATTCATCTATATTAGATAAATTTAATAAATCATCTTTTTGAATACTTTTATGTCATTCAACTAGCATTTGGTTAATTTTATTTATTATATCTTTATTCATTACAGCCCCCGTCTCCATCTTCGAAACAACTAGTACATATAATTTCTCCATCATAATACTTATAATTATCTAGTGCTCAATATCTACCATTACAAGAAGAACAAATAAATTCATCATTATCTGATAATATTTTATTTTGAACACCTTCACCTTTAATTACTTCATAATCAAAATTTCCATCAGGTAATTTAATTACAATTTTTTGACGATCTAATTTAGATTTTAAATCTAGAATTTCTTCTTCTAAATTTTCTATTATTTTTTCATAATTAATATGATCTTTAGTCATTATTTATTCTCCATTAATTCTTCTAATTTTATAATTCCTACCAAAAATGGTGTTTTATTATTAAACTCATTATATTCTTTACATTGTTTTCTTATTTCACCTGATATTTCAATTATTCAATAACAACTTCCTACAATTCCCCAGTGATTCGATATTCTAATTAATTCATTTGTTTCATTATTTATAAAATAAGTTGATTCATTTGATTGATATGAAAATTCACAATCTTTCAATATTTTATTTTTATTTAAATTTTCTTCTAAACCCAAAATTTTAAATGCCCCTCTTGTAGACAAATGATAATTATCTTTATTAATTTTATTTTCCATTATTTAATCTCTCTCTCTTTTCCTTTTTCTCAGATACATGTAACAATCTATCTAATATATATTATACACTATTTCTACAATAATATACAAAATATATCAAATATTATCACTCCAAGATA
>JAGUQV010000120.1 GCA_030154525.1 Mycoplasmataceae bacterium
ATTTTATAATAAAACGAGTAATATGCACTTCAATGATTTAACTAAGTTAGGAATCTATCCAACTAGAATTAAGTCTAATATAATGAATAATAAAGATGTAGTTAAATATCTTTCAATTAGAAATCAATATCGTCAAAATCAGTTAAATGATATTTGGGCTTTGTTTCAAAAAGATATTGTGCATTTGTTGAATAGGTAACTTATTTTATAGTTTCATTAATGAATAGTTCTTCAATTTCTTTTAAAATTTCCATTGTTTTCCCAGGATTAAATTCGACAATTTGTATTTTTAAATTTTCTCTAATTTTAGAAATGTTTCGATCAATATCTTTTGACTTATAAATAAAGTCTTCTACATTAGTTATTTTGTAATAAAAAATATAGTTTGGAACCTTATCTTCGCTTGTGAAAATTTTAATGTTGTTTTTCTTAAAGTATGTAACCTTATTATGTAAATCATTAATAAATCCCATACATTTTTTCATATCTCTATCTAAGTCGGGGAACTTTGCATTTTTTGTTTTTTTAATTTCAAAATCAAAATTTTTAATATATAAATAAGAAATAAAATTAATATAAACAGTATTTATTTCCTCATCAACCGAATCATCTCACTTTTTAACTACAGACAATATTCCGTTCTCATCGATTTTATTAATTTTTTTTAAATAGTAAATTGCCAAAAATGCCAATTTTTCCATTCTTTTATCTACAGAAATTTCTTTATTTTGTTCAAAATTTAATAATTTTTCCAATTCTTTAAACAAAATATTTTGTTCTGTAGTTAATTCTAAATCTAGAAAAAACTTGTTAATTAATAACACTATGATGTCAGCTCTTCTAACTGTCATTTTGCTTAAACCTACTATTTTGTTTTCATCTATAATTTTGAAAATATTTCTTGCATTATCTTCATATATATTTTTATTATCATTATAATCATAATAAATTTCATTATAACTTTCTTTTTTAATATCAAATTTAAGATGTGAGTTAAATAACGTTATTAAAACTTTACTTTTTAAAACATTTGGTGCAAAAATGTTGCTAGATGTTTTAATCATTTCACTTAAGTCCACCCTGATTTCCTTCAATTCTATTAAATTTAAATTTAAAAAATCTTTTTTATTAGAATAAATTAAATTTTTAAGGTTATAAATAGATGTTTGTATATTCTTGAAACAAATCTCGTAAATGTTGCCATAAAATATATCTTCTTCTAATTTCATTTCTATTTTTTTAGACATTAATACATTTTTTTCTTCTAAGTCTTTTTTAATTATAATGACTTTTACTTTTGAGTTTTCTTCTATTATTGTTGCATCATTTATATTTTTGATAGTTGTCTTCATGCGTTGGTTGTCTGTATTATCATCAATATTTATAAAGTCAGTTATTTCTTTTTCTATAATATTAATATTTCCTGATCAATTATTTAAATCATTAATATTTTTAATATCAAAAATAATAAAATTACATCACGAAATATCTTTTGATTTTTTTAACAAATAACATAATCTTCCTATATCACTTTTATGTTCACCATAATAAAATTTATTTTTTAATTTTATCTCAGTCAAGATGTATTTGTCATTATATTCTGAAATGGAATCTATCTCAATATTTGCTCAATCGTATGAAGAACTTAAATAAAATGGAAAATGTTCATATTCATTGGCTCATTTTAATCTAATTTCTGAAATTGAATTCTCTAAATTATTTTTTTTAGATATAATATTTGTAAAAGTCATAGATAAATATTCTTCAAATATTTTAGTCACATTATTTTCATCCTGTGTTATCAATAATGTTTTCCCTTCTGCAGAGTTAAAAAACTCTTTACAAAACATTATTGTTTCATTTATTGTTTCTTCTAATAACTGTTTATAAGATGATAAATTCATCACATTCTCTAAATTATTACTCATAAGTTATTTATACAAACATATTGTTTAAATAATATGTTTTCCTTTTAGTTAATTGATCTTTTTGTTTTTTAATTGAATTTATTCCTTCGATACTAAGAAATAAAAATTTTGAAAATGACTCTTCTATTTTTTGATCAATAATAAAATATTCCAAATCTAAAATATTTTTCTTTGAAAATTCTTTTTGGCCGGTTCCTTCCGAGATATTCCTTAAATGAAATAAGAATTTTTCACTTAAAAAATATTCAACCATTAAAAGCTTATTAACCTTTTTTACATCAAAAGAAATTATTGCATTTGACATTATTGGTTTAATAAACGAGTCCGGCAAAATTCCTATTGAACCGTTATGAAAGTTTTGAAGTCCTATCACAATGTCTCCAGGTAATCTTTCATAATATCTTCTTCCACCTTTTGACAACTTAACATTTAAAGTTGATTCTTTAAAACCCTTGCCATGTAATTTAATTGATATTGGCGTGTATCCTGTTAGATTATCTATCGGAGAAATATTTTTTTCAATAAAAAGTTCTTTCATTGATATTTTTTCACCATTATCAAAAATGTACTTCAACATATTATTTAAATAATATTTCTTTCTTAGTTCATATAACTCTAGTTTTCTCTCCATTAATTGAATTTGTTTATCTAATAGAGTAAAGAAGTTAGCTATTTTGGTTTGTTCTATTAATTCGGGAATAAAAAGAATTATTTTTTTTATTTGTGATCAACTAACATGTACAACTGAATCACCTTGAGACATCATATAAATATTTTTTCATTTTTTATGCGCTATTTGAAGGGCTATAAAAATATTTGAAAATTGTTGATTTATTTTTATTAAATTAATATCCCCACCAATTGCTACATTTTCAACAGTTAATGCGCTGCATCTTGAAATGTCTCTTTTTTTTTCTCCAGAACTTGGTATTAATATTTCATTTCCGCTAGATTCAACTTTGTTTTTAATATTTGTTTTAGAATTTATTAATCATATAACTTCATTATATATTGTGTATAATTCACCATACCTAATGCAAGGGAATACTCCGTTATTATCTATTTCATTTTTAGGTATACCATTTCCTTTTCTATGCGTTGAAATAGAATTTAAATCATATTGTTGTAACACATCTTCAAAGCCATTGAATCTAAGATAGGGTGAATTTATTTTTATTTTATCCATTATTTTCAACCGCTCTCTTAATTATTTTTTCATGAGCAGCCAATAATTTATCAGTATATTCTAATCCCGGTGTCAGTAAATTTGTATGACCTTCGATATGAAGGTTATCTTGAACAATTAGTCTTATACTTTTGAGTTTTATTTTTTGATCACTATTTATATTTGAATTATTTATCAATGTTCTCAACTTTCATAAACTTCTACCTTTAGTTGTTAATGTTTCTTCATATCTTCCGGCAAAACCAACAAAACATCTTTCTTCAATAATCTTTCTTCAATAAATCGATTTTGTAAAAATAATTAAAGTTCTTTTTATTAAGTTTGAATTTTCTCATATGGTTAAATCAATTGTATTTATTATTTCTTCAAAATTTTCATTTAAAGAAAAGAATAATATTTTTTCAAAAAACACATCCTTATGTTCTTCCAAAAAATCTATTTTCAAATATAATAAAATTGATTTTAAAAATTTTTCTTTATTTAGATGTTTAAAAATTGTTTCTTTTCTTCTAAAGTGCATTAATTCTGAAAAAGAATTCTTTCCATCATCATCCCCCATTAGATAAGCTAAAGCTCTTAAAAGAGGCGTAAAAGAATAAATTAGTGCCGCGATTTCATTAATATTTTTGCCAAAATCTTTGTCTATTAAATCTTGTATTCTTACTTTGAAAAAATGAATTGAATTTCTAAATTGTATTTGGTTTGCTTCATTAATTGATAAACGATTAAAACCGATATTTAGGTCATCTTCATTTGAGTACATTTGGCTTGATGAAGAAAGCGTTTTTAAATAATAATAATTAGTAGAATCTTTTTTAGCAATACCTGAATGGTTTTGAATATTTATCAATTCATATGAATGAGTTAAAATTATCATTGGAATATTATCTTTATGTGCAAACAAATTTATCAAATATAAAATATAAAATTTATAATTCGAATCAAATGAGCTAAAAGGATCATCAAAACAAATCGCTTTTATTTTTTTTTCCTTGAATTCTTGTACATAAAGCAATAAAGTAAAGGCGAAAGCAATAAAATTAATTTCTCCAGTACTAAATGAAGACGACCTTGTGAAAACATCAGAATCATCAAATATTAATGAACTATCTTCGTCATTAAACCTTATTCTATTTTTACCAATATATTCCTCTATTACACCTAAAATAAAATCAAATGAATCCGAACTTATTTTTGTTCTGTTTTTTTTAAGAATTTTTAACTCTTTATTTTTGATTATTATTGGATGTTTTTCAATATCCAAATTAGTTAAGACATCATATTTATCAACAAAAACAAACTTTAAAAATTTAATACTCAAACAATTTAAAAAATCTTCTTCTATAGTATTTATTTGTTGAAGTGCAATTTTAGATTTTTTTAGAAATTCAAAATTAGTTATATTGTGTTTTAAAGAGTTAATTATTTTAATATAATTGCTAAATATAATTGAATCTTCATTAATTACAAATATTTTTATATCTTTTTCTAAAATATTTAACTCATTAAAAAATTTATATTTTTTCATAGTTTCGTCATATTCTTTAATTCTTTCTTTAACCCTTTTCTTAACATATTCAAAATCAATTATCTTTTTTTCGCAAATATAACAATCTTTCATTTCATTAATTTTTTCAATGATATTGTTAATTTCACCTAGGGAAATAATATCTAATTTTATATTTTTTTCTATTAAAAAATTATCAATTTCTTCAATAAAATCTTGATTATTTTTCAATATCTGTGAAATAATATCAATCGCTTTTTCTATTTGATTTTTTATTAATGAATAATTTTTACTGGAAATTAAGTCCTTATTTATTTTAAATTCACTTTCATTTAAAGCTATATTTTTCAGAATTATATTATTAATATCCATGTTTGAAAATTTCAAGATTTCAATTATATTATCTATATTAATATCAATATCTTCATATTTAGATTTTTTTGTTAGAATAACTTTATCATCAATATTTAACCCTCAAAAGATTTTATTTTTCAGTAGGTTTTTGTATATTGGCTCTCCTCTAGAAATCTCTAAATTATTTATGAAAAAATCATGAATATTTTTCTTAAATTTAATAACAATTTTCATATTTTCAATTTCAATTTCATCGATTTTAGCTTTATTTTCTTGTACTGTTCATGAATCATTTTTATTAAAAGTTAGATTTTCTTTATATGAAAATATTTTAATGTCTATTTTTTGATTTTGTTCATCAAACGCAAAATTTTTCAAAATTTCATTAGCAAAAGTTGATTTGCCAGTGCCATTATTAGCATAGCAAATTGTTATTGAGCAATCTTTTATCTCAATAGCATTATGTTTTATTTTTTTTCCTAAAATTTTATAAAATTTTTCTGGAACGTCTTTATTCAATATTATTTTCATTCATTTTCCTTAATTTTTCAAATTTTGACATTGATATCTTTTTTTATTTTTCGATTTATACCCTCTCCATTATTCAATAAAAAAAACTTTCTTAATTCAGATCAATATGTGATTTCTGTTTTATATAAATAAGATTTTTTTTCATTTGTCTTAAAATATACTCCAATATGTTCATTATTTATTTTGGTTATTTTGAATATTGCTTTTGACTTCATGCAAACTAATTCTTCCATATTACTTAACATCCACTAATTCAGAAATCATTAATTCAATTTCATTTTCAAGTTTTTCTATTTCCGCATTTGTTTCTTTTAATTCCTTATTAACAGAAATAATATCTATAATCTCCTCATCTTCAAATGCATCAACATATCTAGTTATATTCAAGTTATATTCATTTTCCTCAATTTCTTTTAATGAAATTAATTTAGAATATTTATCAATTTCTGCTTTATCAATATATGAATCAACAATTTTGTCAATATTTAATGATGACAATTGATTTTGATTTTTCTTTTTCTCAAATTCTCTTGATGCTTCAATAAATAAAACTTTATCACTTGGTTTACGATCTTTTCTAAAGACCATAATACAGGTAGGAATTGAGGTTCCAAAAAATATATTTGCTGGTAAACCGATAACTGCATCAAGTCAATTTCATTTTTCAATAATCATTTTTCTTATTTTTCCCTCAGAAGCTCCTCTGAATAAAACTCCATGGGGAACTACTGTTGCCATTATTCCTTTATCTGAAAGTTGGAATAACATATGTTGAATAAAAGCAAAGTCCATTTTGCTTTTAGGAGCAAGAACACCAAAGTCAACAAATCTTGGATCCATTAACATTGCTTCGGGAGCATCTCAAGGTAAAGAGAAGGGTGGATTAGCAACAATAACATCGAATTTTTCATCAAAGTGTTGAGGTTTCATAATGGTATCTTCATTAGCGATGTTAAATTCATGATATTTCTTCCCTCTAAGGAACATATTCATTCTGGCAAGGTTAAATGTTGATTGTTTCATTTCTTGGCCGTATAACACCCCTACACTGTCTGCCATTTTACTAACTTGTAATAATAATGAACCCGAACCACAAGTTGGATCATAAGCATTTTTTAACTTCTTTTTTTTAGATGTTACAATTTTAGCTAATATTTTAGAAACTTCTTGGGGCGTGTAAAATTCTCCCGCTTTTTTACCAGCATCTGATGCAAAAGTTGCTATCAGATATTCATAGGCATCTCCTAAGATGTCTATTTTAGAATCATCAAGTTCAAACTCAATGTCATTAAGTTTATTAATAACATGAGCAATTACTTTTTCCTTTTCTGTTTCACTATTTCCCAGTTTTGATGAAGTTAAATCGATGTCACTAAATAAATCCTTAAAATCATCTTCACTTTTTGTTCCTGCTGCTGAATTTTCTACAGTCTTAACACTATCTTCAATTAAGCTGATAATTTTTTCTCCGTTTTGAATTTTCTTAACTCAATTTTGGAATAGATATTTATGAGGAATGTAATATCCCAATTCATCTTCTAAATCTTTTTCAACATCACGTAGTAATTGATCTCCTTCTTTTAAATCTAAGTAGATAGCTTCTTTCCCAAGAATTTCTTGACCTTGCTTTACCATTTTTTCTGATAGAAATTTATAGAATATAAATCCTAATATATAATTTCGGTATTCAGATGAATCCATTGTTTTTCTTAATACATCACAAATAGCATTTAGCTTTTGGAATAATTCATTTTTTTGTTCTTGACTACTCATATTTAATCTCTTTCCTTGTTATTAACATTTATTTGTTCACTTATTCCATATGATTCAAAACTTCCATCTAAATCAACAATAAATTTTTTAATTTTTTCAACTGTTTCTTTTTTATCTTGATAGTTTAGCGCTTCTATTGATTTTGATTTTCTTAATTTCTCAGAATATGTTTGAATATGCTTTCCTTCTAATTGATAGCTTTTAAATACTTCTTTTATCAAATCAAAATCCAATCTGTTTTGATTAGCAAACTCTTTAATGAAATGTAATACATTATTTAATTTAAATTCAGCAAAAGATTCTTGAATAGTAATTCCATCATCTAATCTATTTTTCTCTCATTGTCTAATAAACTTTTCAATTAAGTCTGATTTTAATTTTAATGGTGATTTTCTTAAGTTTGCAATTATTCCATCAATTCTTGCTTGGAAATCATTTGCATCAATATCAATACTATCTATTAAGTTTAATATATGATCAACATCAATATTATCAACAGATATAATTTCTATTTCAAAATCTATATCTTCTAATATTGATTCTTTTTCAATACCTTCTTGGATACGTCTAGCAAATAACTTTTGAACTGACCGGTAAGTAGATAATTCATCTTCAGTAATGTTTATCAATGAAGGGTTATATTCAATAAATGATGAAGCTACATTTAACAACTTGTTTATTTGCTTAATGTATCCAATAAATTCCATTTTATTATTATCACCTTGGCAGTTTTGTGCATCATCTGCAGTAGGTCACTTTAATTTCATTTCATCAATATGTTTGTTTAGTTTTGTGAGCATTTCATCCAAACTACC
>JAGUQV010000135.1 GCA_030154525.1 Mycoplasmataceae bacterium
GATGATGCCCAAAAATCAAATCCAAATAGTGTTATCATTGATGACTCTGGAAGAGGTTTTAGAAAAGTTGTTGCCAGCCCGATTCCAATTGATTTTCTTGGTATTAACACTTTCAAAAAAACATCAGAAACTGGCGCTTGTGTTATCATTGGTGGTGGTGGTGGAATTCCTGTTATCAAATCCAATGATGGTTATGATGAAATAGATGGAGTAATAGATAAGGATTTTGCCCTATCTAAAATAAGTGAAAAACTTGATGCTGATATTTTAATTATTCTAACGGCTGTTGATTACGTTTATGTTAATTATAATAAACCTAACCAAAAAAAACTTGAAGTTGTAAATATTAAAAGTTTGAATAAATATATTGATGAGAATCAGTTTGCTCCAGGAAGTATGCTTCCAAAAATCCAAGCAGCGATTAATTTTGTGGAAGGCAACAACAAGAGAGTTGCAATTATAGCCGATCTTAATAAAGTTGAAGAAGCTCTTGAAGGAACTTCAGGAACCAGAATAGTATATGAGTAATATGAAAGGAATAAATTAGATATGAAAAAATTTTTACAAAAAAAATCAAAAATGAATACTGTTGAAGGCGGAATAGCTGATGCTCCATTAAAGAAAAAAATTTCCTTTTTTTCAGCAATGTTTGTAGTTATTGGATCATCAATAGGTGCAGGAATATTTTTAAAATCCAAGGCGGTTTTAGATGGTTCCCACGGAAGTTTAGTGCTTGCAATTTTTACTTGATTAATAGCAGGTTTTGCAGTTATAGCAATGGCTTTATCTTTAATTGAAATAGCAAGTGCGAGAAATGACAATTTGTCACTAATAGGTTGATGTAAAACCTTTAACTCGAGATTTATGTATAAAGCTTCTAAGAACTTTATGTTCTATATATATTTACCACTCACTTATTTCTTTATGCCTCTATATTTTATTTTGCAGTTGCAAGACGGAATTGGAGTTTGAACTCACACGACAATAGGTGAGGATGGATTAGCCTCGCTAGCGCCTTTCTCATTTGGTACAAGTGTTGACTGACTAATATGATTACTAATAGTTTTTGCTGTAATGTTCTACTTTGTAATTGTCTCTGGTTATTCATCTAGAGCAGGGAATATTCAAAATATGGGAATAACACTTGTAAAATTTATTCCACTATTAGTAGCGGCATTAATCGGATTTGTTTATATTTCTATGAATGGAAATGTTGGAGGAGCAATTACTCCAGGGTTCAAACCAGATTCATCTAATACTAATTCTTTATCAGCAATGACTCCTGGATTTGGTATGTTTATTGCAATGGCCGGTATTTTCTTTGCTTATGATGGTTTTTATGTAACATCAGGATTGCAAACAGAAATGGAAAAACCTGAAAAAACACCAATGGCAATATTATTTGGACTTAGTATTGTTACAGTTATATATTTAGTAATTGCAATATCTATGTCGATGAATGGATCAGGTGACTTTTATGGTTTTGGTAATTGATTAGTTGAGAGTGGACAAGGTTGATTATTCGGAGTTATTAATATACTAATAGCAATTGGAATACTAGGGATTATAAATGGTTTTGCAATGTGAGCACCAAGATTTGTAGAAGATCTTATTAAAGAAGGCGAATTACCATTTTCTTCAAAATTCAAAAATAATTTAAATCCTAACAGACCCAAAGTTGGTATATTATATTCAATAGTTATTGCCACTCCAATAGTTTTAATATTTACATTAATGGGTGTGTTCGGATATATTCCAGGTGGTTATGAAGGAGCTGGATATGGTAGTGGGATGGAAAGTTTATATAACTTTGCAGATTTAATGGCAAATTGAGCAGCAATATTCACTTTTGGTTTCATTGTTATGTCCATATATGGTTGTTTGAGAAATAGAAAAACAAAACTCATCAAGACAGATGAGAAAAAATATTTTAAGCCAATGGCAATTTTCTCAATCGTTGTAATGTCAATAGCTTTATTCATTACTTCCTTTGCTCCTATATTTGATTTGATGGCAATTTTCTATCTTAAAGACTTGTCATCAGATGAAATAATTAGTAGAGTTATGCTAGTTGTTGTTCTAATATTATTTATCCTTTTGACTTTTTTGCCAACAGTCATTGAAGACTATATCAGCAAGAAAAAAACTCATCATCGCTAATTAAATTTTGTATATAAATATTTATTAATTATCTACAAAAAGAAAAGTTATAATTTCATTATGAATAAATTAATTTCGAACTATTTAAAACCAGAAAATATTGATGATATTATAGGTCAATCACATTTATTAAATAGTAACGGAATTATAAGAAGATTTTTGACAACCAAAAAAATCTTCTCATGTATATTCTATGGACCTCCTGGAACAGGTAAGACATCATTATCAATTGCAATTTGCAATACATTAAAAATTAAGTATGTCTTATTTAATCCTACAATTAATAAAAAAATTGACTTGGAAAAAATAATCTTAAGTAATATTAAAAATGACGATTATTTTGTAATTATAATAGATGAATTTCATAGATTGAATCGTGACAAACAAGATATTTTATTGTCTTTTCTAGAAAAAGGCAATTTAATTATTTTTGCAACAACTACAGAAAATCCATTTTTTGTTATTAACCCTGCAGTTCGAAGTAGGTGTCAAATAATTCAACTCAAACAATTAAACAAGAGTGAAATTTTAATAGGTTTAGATAAAATTGCTAAAAAATTACAAATAAATATTTCTATGGATGCACTTGAAAAAATTTCATACAATACTGATGGTGATCTTAGAAAAGCGATTAATACCTTAGATTTAATTAATACACTCTATAAAGATGTTGAAATCACTAAAGAAATATTAGATATCATTACACCCTTAACCTCATCTCTTTCTGCAAAGTATGGAGATGAGTTTTATGATATTCAATCAGCTTTTCATAAATCTTTAAGAGGTAGTGATCCTAATGCTGCAATATATTACTTGGCAAGATTGATAAAATCAGGGGATTTAATTTCAATTTCAAGAAGAATGATCGCTTCAGCATATGAAGATATTGGTTTAGCAAATCCAACTCTTATATCAAGAGTGGTAATTGCAACTGAGGCAGCGATAAAGGTAGGATTTCCCGAAGCTAATCAAATTCTTTCAGCTACGGTTATTGAAATGTGTTTATCACCAAAATCAAACTCCGCTTATTTAGCAATTAGTAAAGCACTTGCAAGTTTAGATAATGGTGAAATTTATCGTGTTCCAAATCACTTAAGAGACAATCATTATAAATCACACACAAAGCTAGGACACGTAGGCTATAAATACCCTCATGATTTTCCTAAATCATGAGTTGACCAACAATATCTTCCTAATGAACTTAAAAATAAAGAATATTATTCAGCAAATCCTGATAGTAATTTGGAAAATCAAATGATTAGAATTTGAAATCTCAATAAAATAAAATAATTTTGTGTTTATGAACCAAAAAGGAATCTGAAAAGAAAAAAGATAAACAAGAAAGTTAATATAGTTGAAAATATTCCACCACTTTTTTTAGCTCTAACACCATTACTGTAATGACCTCTTGCTTTAATCTGAGAATTTCCATCAAAAATTAATTCAAATTTTTTCAATATATTTATTACATCATTAGAAAGTAATAGAAAATAATACATTGAACTTTCATCATCAAAGATGTTTTCATCTCTAATTATTCTTATCATTCAATTATAAGTAATTTGTGAGTTCATTTTATGTTCTGGGACACTATTATACATTTTCCTTAATGATTCTCTCATTTTACCTAATTGTTGCTTCTGATTTTCATCAGTTCTAATTTGTTCTTCAAGAGATTGTCTAATTGCTTTAATGAATGGATTTACACAAAAGGCTTTAAAAATTTGAGCTGCGTTCTTATTTTTCAGCATTTCAATTGTTCCTCGACCTCCAGATCAAAAAGAAAGTCAAAAATACGAATAGGCATTCACTATTTCAGACTCTGTTTTAAAATTATCTCTAACAAAATTAACAAATGAATCATCATTATCAGATTTTAATGAAAATATTTCATGTAAATTATTAAATTTTGACGAGTTACTATCACTAGCAAATTCACCTTTAAAACTATCATTTGAATTAGAAGAAATATATTCATCATAATCTTTTCTTCTTCTTTCATCTTTTAAAACTTCATAAGCCGAACAGACTAATTTGAATTTTTGTTCAGCATCTTTATCTTTGCAAACATCTGGATGATACATTTTTGCTTTGGCAAAATATGCTTTCTTAATTTCTGGTTGTGAAGCATTATTTGAAATTCCTAAAATTTTATAATAATTTTTATTCATAATATTTTATATCTTATCTATAAAATAAATTAAGTAAATTTAACTGCAGTCCCATACATAGCAGTTCCCCCATTTGGAGTTGCAAAAATTCTTACACCAACAATAGCATCAGCACCCATAGCACTCGCTTCGTCAATTAATTTATTCTTCACTTTATCTATCTCTGTTTTTGCAAATATGCTCATTGTTCTATTTGAAGATATAAATGAAATAATTTCATAAGTTTTTCCTGGAATATTATCAGTTGTTGTAACTATCATTTTTAACCAAACTTTCTATATTTAACATTTAGTAACTAAATAAGTTAATATAAAAAAATAATATCACATATTTTAGTATGTAATATATTTTTTTAATAATTTTGAAACACTACCAAAATCTTTTTCAACTTGCTTAATTGATAAATCTATTTTAATTGTCTTATCAGCAAGAATAATAATTCTATCAACAATTTGTTCTATAGAATCTATATCATGACTTATCAAGACTAGTGAAGTATTGTTTTTTTTACAATATTCAATTATAAAGTTTGTAATACTATTTTTAATAGCAATATCTAGACCTGTTGTAAATTCATCTAAAAAAACAACTTTAGGTTTATTTAGTAGTGATAGAGTGACATTAAGTCTTTGCTTTTGTCCTCCTGATAATTTTGATACCCTACTATTTAAAATTTGTTTTAATTGGAATGTTTCAAGCATGTAGTTAAATTCTTCAGGAACAATATTTGTGATGTTGTTAAGTTTAATAATGAAATCAATCATATCCTTAACAGTTAAACCTGTTGGAAATTCAAAGTCTTGAAATTGAACACCTAAATGTTCATAAGGGTTACTTTTTTTATGATCAAAATGATAAATTATTTCGCCAGATGTTTGTTTTCTAGTTCCGCATATTGTCTCGACCATCAAAGTCTTACCTGCACCGTTTGGACCCAAAAAAGCAACTTTTTCACCTTTGTAAATATTGAAGTTAATATTGTCATAAATGTGTTTAGTTTTTTTAATAGTTTTAAATTCATGTTTAAGATTTTTTACTTCAATGATTAACTCTTTACTTTCATCTGAATCATTGATGATTGTTTTCAAATTTTCATAAGAATTAATATTTCCGCCGTTTGAGGAAATGCTATTTATTTGATTTCAAATATTATTCATGTTTTGGTTTTTCATATGTTCTCATTTCTCATTATCTAGTTGATCAACTAAATTTCTTGTATGCAATAAAATTAAAACCAACAAATACAATAGGAGGCATTATTAAATTTAACACTTTTTGTCAATCAGAAATTATAGTAATGATACTAGCATCTGGTCCACCAACTCCTTGAATTTGAAAGTCAGTTATTGAAAAAATACTTCCGCTCATTCCCTCTAAAGGTTTGATTAGTGAATTATTAAGTAATCCAGTTGAGAAATTGATTGGCGAAAAAATACTCATATATTTAATAGCATCAATCTTACCTATAACACTAATTGGAATAAATTGACCAGCCAAAATAAGTGTTAAGAACATTACTGATAACCCAATTAATTGAGATGAGGAAGATTTTTTTGATAGAGATGCAATAACCACTCCTGTTGCAATAGAACTAAGAAATAACATTAATATCGCGAATATAACATCTCCTCAATTTATATAGCTTAATGC
>JAGUQV010000071.1 GCA_030154525.1 Mycoplasmataceae bacterium
AATGAAATTTATTGATTTATATGCGGGTATTGGAGGCTTTAGGTTTGCTTTAGAAGAATTAGGACACGAATGTGTTTTTTCTGCTGGAATTGATAAGTATGCAATTGAAACTTATGAGAATAATTTTCCTTCTCATAAAGCTTTTTTTAATATGGATTCATTGCAAGAGATGAGTAATAACGAAATTGAAATAAGTATTCCGGACCATGATATTTTAGTAGCTGGTTTCCCTTGTCAACCATTTTCGGTAGGAGGAAAAAAATTAGGTTTTAATACCATTGATACGAAAGGTCAACAATTTTTTAATATTGCCAAAATATTAGAAATTAAAAAACCTAAATATATTCTTTTAGAGAATGTATTTTTCCTTACTAAGCACAACAATGGTGAAACATATAAAAAAATGAAATATGAGTTAGAAAAATTAGGGTATAAAATTCCTGATACTCCTTTTGTTTTGTCTCCTCATGAAATCGGTATACCACAACGAAGAAAAAGAATTTTTATGTATGCAATTTATAATCACGAACCTATTGAACATCCAATAATTAAAAATGATTATAAAATGAAAGCAATTTTCAGAAATGGAATTAAAAATCAAGAGGAACTTTTTTTGGATTCATACACAGAAAATGTAATTTCCGCTTGAGAAGAATTTGCACAAATTGTTAAATCACCGAATGGTAATAAAATACCAGATATATGATTAGATGAAATGATTGGTGGCATTTTAGGAAATAAAGATGATAAAGAGTGGAGAATTGATTATCTTAAAAATATGAACAAATTTTATTTATTTAACAAAATAATTATTGATAAATGAGTTGAGAAATGAAATCCTCTATCTTTTAAAAAAAGAGAAAGAAAATTTGAATGAAGAGCCGGAGATGAGAAACCAAATTTTAAAAATTGTATAATTATATTAAGGACATCAGGTGTTAGAATTCAAAAAAAACCAGTTTTTCCAACTTTAGTAGCGATGGGACAGGTGCCAATTTTATTTGATACAGCACATAAAAAATATAGATTTTTATCATTAAAAGAGTTATCAGATTTACAATCATTCCCAAAGAACTTTAAGAATTGTGCAAATAAAAACCAAGCAATAAAGCAATTTGGAAATTCTGTAAATATTGATGTTATCAAACTTATTTCCAAACATCTTTTATCATAATTAAATATTTTGTTATTTAAATAATTAATCCGATTCAATCGCTTTTCCACTTACATCAATAACATCTTGAACTTCATTATTATTTAATCAATATTGTTGTTTGGTAATAATCTGTCCAAAAGGAGTGGTTAAGGTATCTTTACTGTCTTGTCCATGTGGTCT
>JAGUQV010000125.1 GCA_030154525.1 Mycoplasmataceae bacterium
ATATTTAACAGCTCTAATTATAGTTACTGGAGGCACGATAGGTTCCGGAATATTTTTAAAAAATCAATCTATATTAGCTAATTCACATAGTGATTTAGTTTATGCAATATTATCGTGAATAGTAAGCATATTCGGAGTTATGGCGATTGGCTTTTCACTTGTCGAACTATCTTCATCGTCAAAGAATGATCAGGGAATATTAACCTGATTAAAAAATTTTTCACATACTAAAATACATAAATTTTCTTCATCATATATGCTATTGATATATTATCCGCTAACTATAGTTTGTATGCCTATTTATGTTGTTAATTCAATGGATGATGTTTCAATAGGAATATCGGGCAATCCTTTATTTACCAATCAATGACTCCCTTCATTGTTAGCACTCGGAATAGTAACATGATTATTATTTTTCTCTTGATTTTCATTAAAATTAAGTGAAGGAATTCAATGAGGATTCACCATCATTAAATTTATCCCTATTATAATTCTTCCGATATTTGCTTATATAGCAGCGTCAAATGGAGGAGAAGTAACAAAGCCTCCTGCAGTCCCTGATGGATTAAATGGTATCCATCCAGCCCTGGGAGTCATTGCATCTATTCCAGCAATTTTATTTGCATTTGATGGATTTTTTACAATAACAACATTAAGATCAAATTTGAAAAATAAAAATCATATGTCATGAATTATGTTGGTTGGTTTAACGATAATTTCTTCTGTTTATTTATATTTATCAATTTCATTTTCTTTGGCTCCAAACAATGGATCTTCTTCTGGAATTGAAGGGATGCCAAGTTGATTAAAAATACTTCTCAATTCAATGATAGTGTCAGCAGTTTTAGGGATTGCTAATGCATATTGTATGTCAACAAATAGAGTGTATGAAATTGCAACAGAACAAAAAAACTTTTATCTACTATCATTCATGTACAAAAAACTTCCAAAAATTTCAAGAAAAACATGTTCATTTTTGTTTATATGGTTAACTACAATTGCAATTTATGCTGTACTAACTCCAATTTCAATATTAATTTGAAAACCGGGTTCAGATGATTACTTGCACATTTATGCAGCTGCAGACTTTTTAACGAACTATACTTCATTATTTGCATTCGTTTTTATTGGTATATCTATCATTGGTGCAATTTTAAATAGAAGAACAGGGAAAGTAGCTGTTGAAAAATCAAAATTATTTTTACCATTTGCAATCATTTCGATAATATTTTTATCAGTTGGAACAATTTATTTCTTTTTACAACCAGTAATTGACATTTTTTTAATAAAAGATCAAGAGTCAATAATTTCAAATATTACTCTGTTGGTAATTCTTTTTTTAACCTTGTTAATATCATGATTACATTCAATGGTAGAAACACACTTAACAAACAAATTTAAAGATGATTATTTACCTGATGGTTACATAACAATAGAACAATCAGAAAATGAGGGTGAAGAGATAATAAAAAAAACATTAAATTTAAGCAATTCAAATCATCCTTTAGGTTAAAAGAAAGTGGCTAAAATAGTTATTGGGCTAAGTGGAGGTGTTGATTCAGCTGTCGCTGCATATTTATTGAAAAAACAAGGTCATGAAGTGATTGGAATTTTTATGAGAAATTGGGATTCTGTTGCAAATAATGATACTATGGGAAATAAAAATATCAATGATTTTATTTGTCCTCAGGAAGTAGATTATAATGATGCTGTAGAAGTTGCTAAAATTATTGGAATTCCAATTCATAGAGTTGACTTTGTTGAAGAATATTGAAAGTTAGTTTTTGAAGACTTTATTGATGAATATAAAAAAGGAAGAACTCCTAATCCTGATATATTGTGTAACAAATATATTAAGTTTGATAAACTGCTAAATTATTCAATTGATAAATTAAAGGTAGATTTTTTGGCAACGGGACATTACGCCATTGTCAAGGAAGGAACTCTTTACCGCGGCAAAGACAAAGACAAAGACCAATCATATTTTCTTTCTCAATTATCAAATAAACAACTATCAAAAGTCATTTTTCCATTGGGAGAAATGAAAAAAGTTGATGTTAGAAAAATTGCTTTGGAAGCAAAATTAAATGTTGCTCTAAAAAAAGACTCTACTGGAATTTGTTTTATTGGGGAAAGAAATTTTTCTGAGTTTCTTGAAAACTACATTCCTGCAATGCCAGGAAATATTGTGGATTTTGATTCAGGAAAAATTATTGGAAACCATAAAGGAGTCATGTATTACACAATTGGTCAGAGCAAAGGACTAAAATTAGGTGGAATGCCTGAAAAATACTTTGTTGTTTCTAAAGATATTAAAAATAGATTAATTAATGTTGCTCCATTTTCAAAAGAAAGATATCTTGTTTCTAATAGGTTAATTGCTACAAATTTAAATATTATTTCTGATAAATTTTCTTCATCAAATATCACTGCAAAATTTAGATATCGTCAAGATGATTCACAAGTTGTAGTAAAGGTTGACAGAATTTTAAATGAAGTTATAGTTGATTACTCAGATGGTCAAACCGCCATAACGCCAGGACAACAAATAGTTTTTTATTCTGGAGATCAATGCTTGGGCGGTGCTATTATTAACAAAATATATTACGATAATCAAGAATTAAAGATTATTTTTTAATATATAAATAAACTTTATTTATTGATTATATTATTTTTTTTACTTTATAATTATTTTATAAATTTGAATGCTATATTAAAATTTATAAAATAATCTGAAAGAAATTAAGTAAATATGAAAAAAATTAAACTGAAATCATTATTCTTAGGAATATTATTTACTGGAGTTTCAACCACTATTATTTTAACTTCAGGCATTCTATCCACTGCAGCTTTAATAAATGTTGCTGGTTCTTCAGCAGTTCAACCACTAATGGTGGCTTTTGCAAACAAGTATCCCACTTCTGATTTAGTAACACAAGCCGGAGGTTCAGGAGCTGGTATAAGGTCTGTTATTGAAGGAACAAAAGATATTGGAATGGCATCAAAGTGACCGAAAGTTATTGAATCAGGATTAAAAGAAAATGCAACTGAATTAAATAAATCTGATGCACTTAGTTGAAAAGAAAGAGAAATTAAGACGGTAACAATTGCATGAGATGGTATGGGAGTTGTATATAAGCCTAGCAAAGCTGATTCAAATATAATTGACATTAATGACATAACTATAAATACAATTTACAAATTGTTTGCCGGACACGAAAAATTTAAGCTATCGGATTTAGGAATTGTAGGAGATGATACTTTTATTTCACCATATGCCAGAAGTGGTGGAGCAACTATTTCCGGAACAGCAGACGCGTTTTTTAAAGATTCAAATTTGAATGTATTAGATGAAGTAAAAAAAGACGAAAAAATAATTAATGCTCTAATTAATGGTAATTATGGCCCAAATACAACAACAACATCTGAATCAAATTCACAGGCTTGATCATTTGTAAAAAATGAAAATAAAGTTGGATCAATGACTTATCTTTCTGCAGGTTTTATTAATAATAATATTAAAGAAATAGAAAGCAATGGTTTCCGAGTTGCTAAATACAAAGATGTAACTATTGACCTTGTTAACATTGCAAATGGCTATGATTGATTTCGTCCCTTGAATATAATGCTACCACTTAGAAAAGACCTAGTTAGTAGTGATTCAAAAGCCTTGGTTGAGTGAATATTGCACGACCCTAAAGCGCAAGCAATAACTAAAGAAGAAGGTTATGTCGTTTTAAAAGAGCAAGAGATTAAAGACCTTATGACTTTGAATGATGATTTTTGAAAAAGTGATCAGGAAATATTTGACTGAAAATCTGAATCAAAACCTAAGGTAATAGAATAATGAGTAATCAATTAAAATTTCTAAAAACAAAAAATAATGTAAATTCATTTGTTAGAGCATTGTCAATTTCTTTTTCCCTATTGGTTGGAATAATTTTTTTAACATTGTTCTCTTTCATATTTTGAATGGCTATTAAAGGATTCCAAGATTACGGATGAGATATTTTATTTAGTGGAAATTTCGAAAATTATTCATTTTGAGTTCCATTTTCAGTAACTTTATTAACTTCAGGTATTGCTATTTTATTTAGTGTTCCGATTGGAATTAAGGTAGCTATTTTTACTAAATATAGATTACACAAAAGATGAAGGAGCAAGATAATTATTTTGTTTCAAACTTTGTCAGGAATACCATCAGTTATTTTCGGATTGTTTGCAGCCAACTCACTAGGGTTACTA
>JAGUQV010000024.1 GCA_030154525.1 Mycoplasmataceae bacterium
AGACCACATGGACAAGACAGTAAAGATACCTTAACCACTCCTTTTGGACAGATTATTACCAAACAACAATATTGATTAAATAATAATGAAGTTCAAGATGTTATTGATGTAAGTGGAAAAGCGATTGAATCGGATTAATTAATATTGATATATCCAAGTTGTTAATATTATTGCGATGAACGATATTGTTGAAAACTAATTTAATAAATACAATATTATTTATAATAAATTAATAATAGTTATATTGAATCTATAGATATTTTTGTAAGATTAATAAAGTTATATATTGTTTGTGTATCTTACTTGATGTATATAATTTATTAGCATTGATAATTTTATAATTACAATAGTATAATTGTAAATCAAAAGAGGAAAAAATGATTCTAAATTATGACAAAGTAGAAACCTTTTTAAATAAAGTAAATATTGATACTAAAAAATTTATTGATTCTAGTGAGGAATATGTTTTTCAAGAAAAAGGAAATAAGAGTAAATATATTGTAAATGATAATTTTAAGACCTTAACATATAATTTTAATGATAAAAAGAATGGAATATCAATAAGGGGGAAAATTCAATTTTTTGAACCTAATATTTTTGTATTATTGAAAGATTCAGAATATTTCAATAAGCAAATTGCAAATCAAAAAGCATTTGGAAAACTTATCATGGACTTGAGATTTGAAGTTTCTAAAAATAGTTGATCAACTGATAAGGTTCATTACTCAAAATCTTCAGTTAACATATGTTTTTACGCACCTTCAGGAGTATATTCATTTATAACAGGATTATCAAATCAATATCACAAAAGTTATTTCCGAGGAATTGATGGAAAGGCGTTAAAAACTAAATTTAATAGTGTTTCCGATATTTATGAAGATAAAATTAATTCTTTAGTCATTAGTGAAAACATAGAAAAAGAAATTAAAAAAATTAATGATGACCCCTTTTTAACTCCTACAGAAAAAGATGCAATATGCAAAGCTAGAATTGGACAAGGAAAATTTAGAACTGATTTATTAGAATATTATGAAGAAAAATGTGTAGTTTCTAAAATTAATGCTCCTGAACTATTAATTGCAAGTCATATATTACCGTGAAGTGAATCTGATAATAAGCAAAGAGTTGATAAATCAAATGGTTTATTATTGTCTTCAAGTATTGATAAATTATTTGATAATCATTTAATTTCATTTGATGATAATGGTTTTATGTTAATATCTAAAAAATTTAAAAATAAATATAAGAATTATGCAGATATAATGAAAAAAATTGGAATATATGAAGAGTTTATAAATAGTGAAAAATCTATTGAATTTCATGAAAACACAAAAAAATATTTAAAAATACATGCAAATAAAACAAGAAATTTATAATTATTTATATACAATACAAATATGAAAACCTTACAATTCAATGATAAAGACCCAAATAAAATTTTCTTGTCAAATGACATAATAATGAAAAAAAACGATTTTACAATACTTATTAACAAAATTTTCGGAATTGAAA
>JAGUQV010000034.1 GCA_030154525.1 Mycoplasmataceae bacterium
CTTTAACTTCTTCTGCTTTAACACCTTTAACTTCTTCTGCTTTAACACCTTTAACTTCTTCTGCTTTAACACCTTTAACTTCTTCTGCTTTAACACCTTTAACTTCTTTAACTTTTTCTCCTAATTTTGAACTAGATAAAGTAAATTTAAATGAAACCAAATTTCCAAAAGGCAAAACTTTATAATAATCTTTTCATTTATTAATGGTATGGAATGCTGATTTATCAGGATAATAAGTATTTGTATATTCGCTAAAAATTGACATCGAAGCAACGGTGTTTTTATCAACGACATACATTATTGATTCATCAGTAAAAGTATCTTCAATAACTAAACCAAATCTTTCTTTAAATTTAATTCAATATTCTGGATTATATGTATTTCCCAATTCTTGTCTTAATTTATTAACAAATTTTGTAGATAAAATTAAAACTGTTTCTTCTTTAACCGCACTATTTGCTAAACATTCGACTCCTGTGTCAACTCCATTTATAAAAATATTTCCTGTCGATTTTGTTGGATCATTACCAGCATTATAAATTGTATTATAATTATTATAATAATCGTCAGCAAATTGATGAAGATAATTAACAACAGACTTATAATCAGTAGTCGTTTTAACTTCAATACGATTTTGATTTATTAAATTTTTAATTGAAGATAATTCGGTTTTAAAATCTGCTGGTAAATAATTATTATCAATTCCGAATAAATACCTACAAGATTCTCTGTGCTCTCTAGATTTTGTTTTAGCACCAGCAGAAGATTCTAATTCAATTAAACTTGCAAAAGTATCGGAATTTCTAACATATTCTCTCATTTGAATTTCGGAATAATCGTTTGTAACCTTTCGTTGAATCGCACCTGTTGATGTTGATTGATATTGTTTTAATCCGCTTAACGGTCCTTCAGGAAGTCAGTTATCTAATGTAATTGATGATGCTTCAGAATTTTTAAATCCCATTCTCATTGTTTGCTCACCAATTCCATATTCTAAATCGCCTTTATCTATAAAATCATATTTATTCGATAATGGTTTCATTAATTCAACAACATTAATTATAGCGACTTGTTTATCAAAACCAACTTTAACTGATGTTGCTAAAGCAGAAGTTATTCCAACTGCTAAAGTTGAATTCGACATCATAGGCGAAATATCGCCTTTTTCAAATAATATATTTGAAATTTTACTAGTAACTTTCGACATTATTTTTTACCTTCTTCTTCCAAAACTTGCAAAAGTACAGTTTGTAAATCATTAACTGGTTTTGTTGCTGGTTTTTGTTCAAAATTATCTGGTGGAGTGATTAAAAATTTTGTAATCTCTTTTTCAATTCCTTCAGAAACTCTTTTATCAATAATTTTCTTCATTGCATCTAATATTTTTGTTTTAGGCATATTTTCTCATTTCATTTTTTATGTTATATCTTAATAATAGCAAAAAAAAAATGAAATTAACATTTTTAGAGCATATTTTTTTAGTTAAAAGTATTTCGGAAAGAAAGGATTGATTGAATATTTTGAGTTATTTATATGCTCCAATTTTAATTATAACTAAATTATTTTATTTTGTTTCATTATTTTATCCCAAACAATTGAAAATGAATTTCTATCTCCGATCGATCAAAATAAAAGTAAGTTAAATTTATATAGAGTTGCAAACATTTCTAAAATTTCTTCATTCATTTTTATAATTCTTGAAGAGTGAACTCAATCTTTTGTTAAATATCCAAAAGTTGGAATTGATATATCATTATTTCAAAAATCTTCTTCTTTACGTTCAACGAGTCATTTTTTTTCCTTATAAATACTAACTTTAAAAATTTTTCCTTCGATAAAAAAATAACCCCATGGAATGCTTTTTTCAAAATAATCTTTTGGACAAATACCTTTAATAGTTTCCATTGAAATATTGTCTGATAAAAATGAGCTTATTTTTGAAGAATTTTTGGAAAAACGTAATGCTGCATTGTTTCCATCATCTTCGATTCCGGAATAAACACCACCTGTATTCATGTATAAAATTCCCATTTCTAAGTTAATATAATAATCGATATCCTTTTGAATTCCTAAATACTCAGCAATTAAATCTGGTCCAGCTTCATTATTTCCAAAAAGAAAAAATTTAATCTCTTTTTTTGAACGCTGAAAATTTGAAATTAATGTAATAAATTTTGGAACTTCTACTTCCATAACATTCCTTGGCAATGATGTTTTTGATCTATATTCGTCATAATACGCTTTATTAAAATTATTATATTGATTTGATGAGGCATTATGCATAACAGAGAAACCTATTGCAATTCCGAGAAATATTCCTCTGTCTTTAAATTCTTCTCTTCCTTTTTTATTAATTGAAGTTACGTATCCTTTCGAATAAATACTACTTCCTTTAATGTAAAATTCATAAAATGGATCGTTATTAATTTCATTTCTCCGACTTTTAAGTGATGCATCATCTCTAAAAATTCAAAGAAAATAATCTGTTGGTTGAATTAAAGAATGAGTGTCACTTATAATTTTATTTGTTGCATCATTCATTTCACCAATCATTCAAAATGTTTTTCCAACATTTTTTTCCAGATTAATTATTACTAAATTAATATATTTATCAATAGCATGTTTAATTGAATTATCTATATTTTTAACAATATCAAAATCAAAGAATTTTAACTTTTTTTGTTTTAATAAATTTAATGGATAATAAATAGAATCTGATTTTTTATCTTTCATTTTGAATGATTCAGAAACTCTTTTATCAATAATTTTATTACTCATACTTCATTTTTTTTAAAAACTTTTTAGTAATATCTTTTGTTTTATACTTTATTTTCTTTGGTTTTCTTCTAAACATTATTTAACCTCCTTTTTAATTATTAAACTTTGACTAAAAATAAAGTGTGCATCATTTTTAAATGAGTTAAAATATATTATTGAACTTTTACCTTTTTTTCACGTATAAAGTCTTTCTCCATTTTTATCTTTTATTTTTGAAATACCAATCACTCTATGACTTTTCCCTTCGGTATCTCAATATTCTTTTAATAATTCTAATTTATTCATTTGTACCTGCTTTTGATTCATTTATACCTGCTTTTGATTCATTTATACCTGCTTTTGATTCATTTATACCTGCTTTTGATTCATTTATACCTGCTTTTGATTCATTTGTACCTGCTTTTGATTTATTTCTTTGATCTATCTTCCTTAGTTTTCTTATTGTTTCACATAATGAATTAATAACTATATTTTTATCTTCAATCAATATAATCAATTCTTCCACTGATTTTTCTTCATATAAATATGGCTTTTTTTCATAGTTTATATCTTTTATAGTATTTAATTTAATTTCATAATGTTTAACACATAAATCTTGGTTTAACACAGCATTTCAACATGTGCCTCCATTTCATGTTTCTCAAATACATTCTTTCATGTTTACTTTATTAATTTTATTTTCCATTATTTAATCTCTCTCTCTTTTCCTTTTTCTCAGATACATGTAACAATCTATCTAATATATATTATACACTATTTCTACAATAATATACAAAATATATCAAATATTATCACTCCAAGATA
>JAGUQV010000098.1 GCA_030154525.1 Mycoplasmataceae bacterium
GATTAGTCCTTATGATTGAACACAAGGAAGAATCGTTTTTAGACATAAATAATAAGGAGAATAATGAAAGTCAGAGCATCGGTTAAAACAATGTGCAAAGATTGTAAAATAATAAAAAGAAGGGGAGTTGTTCGTGCAATTTGTATTCAACCAAAGCACAAACAAAGACAAGGTTAATTAATGGCAAGGATATTAAATATCGAGATTCCAAATAATAAACGTGTTGTGATATCACTAACATACATTTTTGGAATTGGAAAAAATCTATCAAAGAAAATATTAGAAGAAGCAAAGATTGATGAAAATCTTAAAGTATCAACATTATCTGAAGAACAATTAAGTTTAATCAGAAAAGTTGCAAGTCAATATATTACAGAGGGTGACTTAAGAAGAGAAGTCGGAATTAATATTAAGCGTTTAATGGAAATTAAATCATATCGGGGAATTCGTCACAGAAAAGGATTGCCAGTTAGAGGTCAAGTAACTAAGAAAAATGCTCGTACTAGAAAAGGACCAAGAAATAGTCCAACAGGTAAGAAGAAGTAGGGGGATGTAATTATGGCAAAGAAAACTAAAAAAAGAGTTATCGTTAGCGGTGTTGCTCACATCCATTCAACTCACCAAAATACTATAGTATCATTCGCTGATGAACAAGGAAACGTGTTTGCTTGATCATCATCAGGTGCTATTGGTTATAAAGGTACAAAGAAAAAAACTCCTTATGCAGCAGGATTGGCAGCAGCAGCTGCGGCTGAAGAAGCTAAGAAATTTGGATTAAAAGAAGTCGATGTTAAATTAAAAGGAATTGGTCCTGGAAAAGATGCGGCTCGTAAACAAATAGAAGTTTCAGGAATTATTATTAAGGGAATTGAAGATGTGACTCCAATTCCACATAATGGAACTAGACCACCTAAAAAGATTTTAAAAAGAAGGAAAGCATAATGTCGAAAATAACTAAAATTAATTATAATGAAATAAAATCGAAAAAAATTTCAGAAAATAACACAACATTTGTGATTCAACCTCTTGAGAGAGGAATGGCTAATACTTTAGGAACATCTATTCGTAGAGTATTACTTTCTTCAATCTTTGGGATTTCATCATTTGCTGCAAAAATAAATGGTATTACACATGAGTATGCTCCCATCCCTGGTGTTAGTGTTGATGTAATCACACTACTATCAAATTTATCTCTAATTAAATTCAATTACAATAAAGAACTTTTTCAAAATGAAGAAATTATTAAAATATATTTCAAAAATGAAAAAGAAGGTCCAGTAAAAGTTAGTGATTTAAATATTCCATCAGAGTTAAAACTAGCTTCTAATGATGATGTTGTAATTGCTGATGCTGCAAAAAAAGGTGCTTTAGAATTTGAATTATTTTTAAGAGCTGATCGTGGATATTATGATTCAGACTTTAATAAATTAATTATTAAGAAAAATAGTGCTAATATGGATTCTAAAATTAAATCAGGTTCATTTATTGCAATGGATTCAAACTTCTCTCCAATTGTTAGAGTATCAACAAATGTGGAAGAATTAAATACCTCTTCATATGCTGTTCAGGAAAAATTAGAATTTACCATTGAAACAAATGGAACAATTGATGCTAAGGAAGCTCTTTCGCAAGCAGGAGAAATTATGATTGCACATATGCAAGTTATTGGAAATGTTGAAAATCTAGATTTAAATAATATTTTTGAAGATGAAGCACCGAAGAAAGAAAATTCAAAATTTGAAACAATGACAATTGATGATTTAGATTTAACAGTTCGTTCAACTAATGGACTAAGAAGAGCTAAAATATCAAAAGTATCAGAATTAATTTCTTTATCTGAATCAGAATTAAAAAATATTAATTCAATTGGTGAAAAATCAGTAAATGAAATTGTTGCTAAGTTAGAAGAATTAAAAATCTTCTTGAATAAAGGGGATGAATAATGGCTAATCCACACCAACTCTTTAGGAGAAATGCTACTTGAAGAAAACAAGTTGCTCGTTCTCTAGTAACAGATGTTATTATTTACGGAAGAATTACAACAACTGAAGTGAGAGCTAAGGAAGTTAAAAGGCACGTTGAGAAAATGATAACTAAAGGAAAGATAAATACTTTATCTTCTCGTAGAGCAGCAGCAGCATATCTAAGAGATGTTAAAACTAAAGATGGAGTACCTGCTTTAAAATATTTATTTGAAACTATTGCTCCAAAGTATAAAGATCGTCAAGGTGGCTATACTAGAGTAATTAAGTTACCAGCTCGTCAAGGTGATGCAACTAAAATGGCAATTCTTGAATTAGTAAAATAATTTATTATTAACAAAAATATATCAAAAAACACCTAAATTATAAGGTGTTTTTTTAATCATTATTTTTTATTTATTATTAAGATCTTTATTATACTCATCAGTAAATTCTTTAAATAACATAACTATGTGTTTATAAACAGGATCTTCATTTTCATGATCAAATTCTAAATTTATTTTATCTCCTTCTGGTGTTTTAGAAGCTAAATTAATTAAGAAGGTATTAATTCCATCATTTGATCAATCTTCAGAATTTTCTGAGATTCTCAAAACTTCTTTGGCAAAGCCTACTAAATATTCTTTTTCCTTGTCTTGTTCTTTTTTAATTGTTAATTTCATAATATTATCTTTCTCCCTTAATTTTTTTGTATCTTGCTTCCAGTGATTGAACTCCACCTTCAAGATAATGTGCCGAAGCCGATTCATTATTAGCATCTTTTGCAATTATCGCTTCATAGTATTGTTCTTCACCATTATTTAAATCTGCCACAATAACTTTTCCTGGATTAGTAAGAATACCGATGTTTGCATTGTGTGTCACAATAAATGTTTGTTGTTCTTTATTAAGTAAAAGATTTAACATCTCTTGTGAGATAGTAAAATTATCTAAATTATCTTCAGGTTGGTCAAGGAACAAAATCTTGTCTATAGAGCGATTAAACTTGTATTTAATCCCATAAATAGATTTTTGTCCTAACGACATAGTATTATAATCCTTACCTTCTGCCAAAACTTGTACATGTTCTAGTAAATTTTTAGAAATTGATTTTGAGATTCTTTTAACATCAAAATCTTTAACTCCACCTTTTTTAATAAGATTACTTAGTCATTTAGAAATATCACTAATTGAACTACCTGGAGTTGGTAAAACAATTTTGAAGATTTCAATTATTTGCTCTTGATTAAGATTTACCTTAGGGGCTATCTTATATGAAAGTAGTGAATTATTATCAACTATTTCATTATCAAAATTTAGAACAACATCTTGATTAATTAACTCTTCAAATAGTTTTTCTTGATTAACAATTGTTGAAGCCATTTTTTTAAAATAATCTTGTGATTCTTTTTCATAAGTTTTCAATCCCTGAATATTAAAATCATTTTTCTTAATCTCATCAATCACTTTTTTATATGAGCTTTGAAAAATGGTAATCATTTTACTAATTTTTTTAACATACAATTCTCGAGATCTTAATCTTAATAATAATTTTTCATGGTTTTCAATTAGGGTTTCCAAATCTTTATTTAATTGTTCATTAAAAGTATGATCAATAATTACATTATTAAAGTTAAACTGTTGAAATTTTTTGAGTTGATTTATTTGAGCTGATGAGTTATCAATAATTTTGATAAGATTCCTTTGATCATTAGAAATCTTTTGATTAATATCAATTGGATCATAATTTAATTTATTAATTAAGCCTATTTTGTCACTAATTGTTTTTATTTGAAAAGAGTTAGTCCAATTAATTTTACTTTGCTGATTCATTTGCATCATCATTTCCATTCCATTATAAAATACTCTGATCTTTTCAATTAATTTTTCTACAGTGGTTGATTGATCAATTAAGTTTAAAATAAATTGAGTTTTCTCTTTATTAATATCTTCCCTATTATTAATATTTTTTTTAATTGGATCATCTTGAAAAATAACATCATCTCGTTCTGAGAAATCAGTTATTTTTTCTTTTTCAGTTTTTTTCCCTAATTGAGTGACATTAATGGTTTCATTATTAAATTTAATAGCCCGAAGAAATTCTAAATTAAATTCTTTTAAAGCCGATATTACATTTTTGGAAATATACCCATTTGTGATAGATGCTAGTAAATCAAAAAGTGTTGATTTACCACCACCTTTTGGTCCAATGATAATATTTATCTTATCACTAAAGTTAATTGTTAGTAATTCATCACTTAATGAAGTAGTACGACGAAATATTATTTGTTTAATCATTCATTAATCCTTTTGTATAGTTCTTGAACTCTTTTAATTTTACCTTTAAAGAATCAAAACCAATCGGATTTAATTCTATTTCAGTAAATA
>JAGUQV010000059.1 GCA_030154525.1 Mycoplasmataceae bacterium
GATTCAATGATTAAAAGAGTTTTTGATTGTTTTTCAACAACGAATTTACTTGAAAGTAATAAGTGTGCAACTTCATATTTGCAAAACGGAATTAAAATATATGATGATAAAATTAAAAAAACATTGAGTTTTAGATTGATTGATTTTGATAATCCAAATAATAATGAATTTATTGTAACTAACCAATTTGAGTGTATTAATGATGATGATGATATCCGTAGACCAGATATTGTAATTTATTTAAATGGATTGCCAGTTTCAGTAATGGAACTTAAAACGCCAAATAAGAATATTAATCTTATTAACGATAAACTAATTGATAAAGCATTTAACCAAATTTTAAATTACAAGAGACAATTGAAAGACTTGTTTGTTTTTAATTTTTTTAATGTTATTTCTGTTATGAATGAAACTAAAATGGGAGGTACGTTTAGTGATATTGATAGGTTTACATATTGAAGATTGATGAACTTAAAAATGAGTGATTATGAAAATAATTCAATTGATACATTTATAAATAATGTTTTTAATAAAAAAATATTATTAGATTTATTAAAAAACTTTACCTTTTTTACCAAAGAAAAAAGTTCAAAAAAAATAATAGCGGCATATCATCAATATTATGGTGTTAAAGACTCACTAAAATCAATTACTGAGGCAATCAAAAATAAAACAAAAAAAGGTGGAATATTTTGGCACACACAAGGTACAGGGAAATCTCTTTCAATGGTGTTTCTAACAAAAAATTTTACAAATATTTTCAAAAAATCAACAGTTATGATTATTAGTGATAGAAATGATTTAGATGATCAAACATATTTAACATTCAAAAAATCAGTTATTTATTTACATCAAGAACCAACAAAAATAAATTCAATTATTGATCTAAAAGAAAAGCTAGACAGCGTAAAGCAAAATGGAATTTATTTTTCTACAATTCAAAAATTCCAAGAAAATAAAATAAATTTGCTTTCAAATAGAGAGGATTTTTTAATAATTTCGGACGAGGCTCATAGGTCACATAATAATCTTAATGTTAAAACTATTTTAAATGAAGACGAGAATAAAATAGGAAATGAAGATGGAACAATAGATAAAAAAGGTTACGCGTTAATATTGAGAGAGGTGTTCCCAAATGCAACATTTACAGGATTCACTGGAACACCTATAGTCAAGGATGATTTTTCAACTACTGATATTTTTGGTTCAGTAATAACTAAATATCCTATGTGATTAGCTATTAAAGATAAATTCATTGTTCCAATTAATTATGAAGTAAGGCATAAACACTTAAAGCTTGCAAAAAAAAGTGCTGAAATAATTGATAAACATTATGAACTTTTAAGTAATGAAGTTGAAGAATCTTCAACAATAAAAAATATTTCTAAAAAGAAAATGAATAAAGAAATTCAAAATTTAGAGAAAATTATCTTACATGAAGAAAGAGTTGAAGAAATAGCCAGAGATTTTGTAAATCATTACAACTCAAGGAAAAATATTTTAAAAGGCAAAGCCATTTTCGTCGCATATAATAGAAAACAAGGATTTAATTATTATTCAGCTATTGTCAAAATAGCCCCAGAACTTAAAGATAACATTAGATTAATAGCAACATCTGATTCATCTGATTCAGAAGAAATGAACATGCTAATTTCTTCCAAAAAGTATCAAAAAGAATCAGGTAGAGAATTTAAAGATCCTGATAGTAATTTTAAAATAGCGATAGTTATCGATATGTGATTAACGGGTTTTGATGTTCCTTCTTTAGATACTATCTATATAGATAAACCTATTAAAATGCATAATTTAATGCAAGCTATAGCA
>JAGUQV010000010.1 GCA_030154525.1 Mycoplasmataceae bacterium
ATATATGACCAAGAAGACCTGAACAAAATATCAAATGAAAAAATAATGCAAGATTTTGTGGGTTTTAAGAAAATTGATAATCCATATTTTAAAAATAAATTAATATTATCAAATTTTAATTATATTTTTGTTTTTTGAGATTTTAAAAGAAATAATACACCTTGTAATGATGAAGTTAATTTGAAAGAAAATTTTAGAACAAGAATTAGCAAAAATCAAATTGAAAAATCTATTAATTATATAGAGACATCGTCTGATGATAAATTTACTTTTTTTATCAATTGCTATAATGCGGGTGAAAAAAATTTATATATTTCAATACCATTTTATGACTTTTTAATTGGTAAAAGCGGAATTAAAAGCGATACAAGAATATTGAGTCTTAAACATGAAGTTTTTGTCGGAATCAACAACTTATCTAGTGAAGCAAGACATGCATTATTTAAAACAAAAACAGATTTTTTTCATAATGCAATCGAATTTAATTCAACAAGTATTGATAATTTCTTAGAATTGTTAGACGGAAAAATGGATAATATTGATGCCACTTTAATAAACTCTTCCGCTTTTTTTGAAACAAATATTGATTCTTCGAATTTAAGACAAAGTATTTTTAAGAAAGAAATTGAAGATGATAAAAATGTAAGTGGTAAATTAGGAGAATTAATTTTATATTTATTTATGAAATATAAGCAAGACGTTTTATCAATGGAAACCGGGCTAAATATTAATCAAAAAATTGAATGAACTTCAATGATGAACAAATATTCTGATCACGATTTCAAATTAAAGGATGAAGAAGAAAATAATATTTACATTGAGTGCAAAGCCTCAAAAAATAACGGGCTAAATATTTTTATTTCTCAAAATGAAAAAAAATTGTTAGAACAAAATCCAGATAAATATTATTTAGCAAGAATTAATTTAAAGGAACAAAAAATGTTTTTAGATAAATTCAATAATGTTGAAGAATATGTTGAAGAAGAGGACTATAAACTTATAAACAATGAAGGAATTAAGTTTTATAGCGGTAGCGTTTTGCTTAAAGACTTTGATTTTACTCCAACAAACTTTATTATAAAGTTCGGAGAGAATTAAATGAAATTTATTGATTTATATGCGGGTATTGGAGGCTTTAGGTTTGCTTTAGAAGAATTAGGACATGAATGTGTTTTTTCTGCTGAAATTGACAAGTATGCAATTGAAACTTATGAGAATAATTTTCCTTCTCATAAAGCTTTTTTTAATATGGATTCATTGCAAGA
>JAGUQV010000139.1 GCA_030154525.1 Mycoplasmataceae bacterium
ACACAGGAGTTTGATTGATTCTTTTTCTAAATCCCTTTCTATTCAATAATTTTATTTCTGAATCAATTCTATTTTCAAATCATTCCGAAAAAGGAGTTTCTCCATTATTACTTTCTTCTTTATATCTTGGGTAAATATTAGGAATATCTCTAGTAATATTTTTCTCTTCTTTACCAAGCAATAATAAACTAAAAATTAATCTACAAATAACTTTTAATATTCCGCCCATTAATAACGAATCAACTTTATACTCTTCATTATTATCATTCAATATATTATCAAATAGATATTGATGAACCAGAGAATAGTATGTTCCTATTGTGCTTTCAAAAGATTTATAATAAAAATTAATTTTATTGTCCTTAGTTGAAAAATTGTAAATTTTGTTTCAAATGATTGCATGTTTTTTTAACTCTAACAAAATATAATCTATATCTTCAGGGTTTTGCAATGAAGTTCTTGAAAATTTATATTCTTCATTTTCATCGAATAATCTTTTGAAATCTTCATATATTTCATTACTTTTTTCTCTTTGTAATTTAAAACCTTTTCCTAAGATAGGGACAATATATCTAAAGAACTTCATGATTTCACTTTCTTTATTCCCGATAAGAGTTTCTATTTCTTCATACTTAGATGAAAAATCTTTTATCATAGTTGGATATTTTGAAGAGTAAAAAAAGATATAGTTCTTTATTAGATCAGAAGGTAACAATTTTTTTCCTGTTGTATTAATTACTTCAAACATTTTGTTTGGATTATCATGATCTTTAATAGTTATTTGAACTAATAATGTTTTCTCTAATGAAGATTTTATATTTTCGCCAAATTTATCATTAATTTTTTTAATTTCATTAATTCTCTTGATAAGTGCAAGATAATTTATATGATAGATAGAATCTAGATTTACAGTTTTTCTCTCATAAATAATATCTTCTAAATCCCGTCCGTTTTTAATATTGTTTAGTTTTATTTTTGTTTCGGTTGAAGAAAGATTTTTATATTGCAAATATCGATTAATATTATCTTCTACTCAATCAAAAACTTGTTGTGAATTAGAATCATTTTTAATTACTTTCCTTAAGGCACAAAGAATTAAAATAGTTGTTGTAATTCTTTGTTGTCCATCAATAACGACTTTATGATCAGTATCTAAATCAAAAATAATAACATTACCGACATAATACTCAATATTTTTATCATTAATAATTTCTTTATTATCAATAAAATTATTATATATATCATTTAAAAACTTTACACAATCTTCTTTTGTTCATGTGTAGTTTCTTTGATAAATTGGAATTTCAAAATAATTACTTTCACTTAATATATTATATAAAGAACGTTCTTTTAGGTGTGCCATTTATACCTCTTTCAGCAAAAAACAGTATACAGGAAAAAATATCCTTAATATTAATAACTTTTAAATTTCAATAATTAATATTTTGATAGCAATTTAAAAGTTTTCTCCACTCTCTCAAAACACTTATTAGAAAGTTTATGATCATTTGTAATTCCGTATGATTCTATTAATTCAGCCGCTTCTATATTAGTGGCCAAAAATTTTCTTTTTGAAATATCAAATTTAATAATTTTTTTATCAAATAATTTATGATAATTAAATGGAATAAGCATTCCATTTGCCGAAGAAGTTAAAAACCTTATATTCTCAATTACTTCTTCTGAAATATTATTAGTTTTTTTTAATTCTTTTTTTGCATACTCAACTATGCTTTCAACAGAAATAATATGAGCTGCTTCTAAAAGTGATAATTCGTTTTTAAAAGATAATTTTGATTCTATTTCCGATTTTCCTTCAGCAACTTTAACTATCATCTTTCTGAAATTACTTGGTCTGCAAATCTTTAATAAGCCATCTACTTTTATAAGTTTAATTTTTTCTTCTCTTGTTGCAAGAAGTAGTTTTTCTTTCAAAATTTTTGAAAACATATCCAATATTCCTTCATCTGAGGAAATTTCAGAGTTAATATCCCTTCTTTTAAGTTTAGTTTTTAGCTTCTTGCCATCAATTCCTAAAAAGTCACCTTTGTAATATCCGCTTGATAATCCAGTTATAAAAGAATATACCCCAGAAGGTGCATAAAAACATATGTTAACTGAGGATTCTGAGTAATCACCCTTATCAATAGATCATTTATTTTCTGAAACTTCTAACCTTAAATCAATGTTAAATTTTCCAAATGCATTTTGATTTGCAAATTGCTTATTAGAATATTCTGAACCCTTTGTTAATATAAAAATATTAGGTTCAAAAAACTTGACTTTTCCCTTTATTGATATTTCGCTTTTTGTATCAAGAATATCATATGTCAAGACCTTAAAATTATCTTCTACAATATATTTACTTTTTTTACCTTTTTCTTGAAAAACATATTCCTCGCTAGAATCAATAAATTTTTTAGTATCAATATCTACTTTTTCTAAAAAAGTCTTTACCTTGTTATATTTTAAAATCATTTTTTGTCTCTTTTCATTTAAAATTATACTAATAATTTAAAAATACCTTTCCTTAATCATTAATCTAATTCAATCACTTTTCCACTTACGTCAATAACATATTGAACTTCATTATTATTTAATCAATATTGTTGTTTGGTAATAATCTGTCCAAAGGGAGTAGTTAAGATGTCTTTGCTGTCTTGTCCATGTGGATTGTGCGAAAATACTTACCATCCAATCTCCAAAGCTTTATTTTTTATTGTATTTTATGCAACAAAATTTAAAAATCCAATAATTATTTATTTTTTTAAAGTATATTTAATATATATGAAATTAGAAAAAGAAAACCAATATTCCAAA
>JAGUQV010000055.1 GCA_030154525.1 Mycoplasmataceae bacterium
ACTTTGAAATATTTTTGTTATTAAATGCCTCTTCAGGAATATCAAAGTAGTTAAAAATTTCCTTCGCCTTGTCAATTAATATTATGTCTGGCAACACATTATCTTTCAACATTTTTTGAATAATGTCTTTTACTTGTGTGTCTGTTAATGGGGTAAAATTAACTATATATTCATCATTAACATTATATTTAGAAAGTAATAATGGTAGATTGGACCTTAAACTGCTTATTTCATTTCCATACTCTGAATTCAAAATAGTATAAAAATCATTTTCCTTAATAGGAGCAAAATCGAAAATCAACTGTTTATAAAAATCTTTTTTATTTTTATAACCAATTAATATGTTTGGCATTCTCTTAATAAAGATACCACTTTCTTCAAAACAACTAAAGTATTTTTTTATTAAATTATGCAATTCATAATGATTTCTAATATCTAAATCTTTTTTGAAAAAAGTATGATTATCAAAAAAATATTGACTTGAATATAACCCCTTATAATTCAAAAGAATATTTTCTATATTATTTAATATGTCTTTGTCAATTAAAGAATAGTCATAATATCTAGCTTCTTTTCTAAAGGAATAAATTAGATTTTCATTTCTTTCTAATTTTGCAATTGTCTTTCTTCCTTTTTCAACTTCTAATCTTCTCTCAATTGCAAATTTAATAAAATCATTTTCCAGTTCATCGATACGAAAAATCTTTCCTTTATTAAGAGTGATAAACAATCTCAGCATTTCATTAAATTTTATTTTTACCAACTCTTCATTTTCAAAAATCAAATTGTTTGCTTTTAAATATTGCTCTTTATTTGTTATATTTAAGTTTTGAAAAAATGCAATCTCATTATATTCTTTACAATCATCATCAGGATTATCCTCAATATTTTTGTAGAAATATTTTAAATAGTTGTACGTCTCTATATTAATCTTAAATATTGAAAAGAATTTTTCATAAGGAACATTAAAGTCATGAATTATATTAAAATAAAGTCATGAATTTTTGTTTAAAATTTTAAAATCAAATAATGGCCTGCACATCAACTTGACATCTCTTGAGCTAATATTTAGTTCATTGGCAACCTTTGCAAAATTATATGTTTTTAAAACTTTAGAAATACACTTATAAGATAATGAATCATTTTCTATATTCTCTTTGATGGCCTTCATAATATCCATTGCTGTTGTTGTCCCATAAAAAACTTTTTTAATTCCTTCTGATGTATAAAAAGCAATATTATTAGAAATAAGTTTATTTATATTTTCTGAAATGACTTCTGAGCTCATGAAGGTTTTATTTATTAATGAAGTTAAACTGCTTCCATTTTCTTCTATTGCTTCATATATGATTTCCAAGTTTTTTATATCAAAATAATCATTACTTTCCAAATATAAAGATATTGCTGTGTTTAGTTTTTCTAAAGATATATCTCCAAGATTTTTTGTTTTTTTATTATACAGAGCAGTATTTTTATTTTTAAGTAATAACAAAATATCTAAGTCCAAATTATTTTCTAAATGACTTAATATTACATTTGAGATACCATATTTATATAAAATACCAAAATTTGAATATCTTATTTCGAATTTATTTTCAATCAAAAAATCAGAAATATCATTCATTATTTTTCCTTGAAGCTTGTTCGTTTTATTATAAAAATCATCTATTTTAATTCCACCTTTATCTCATTTGTCAATAATTTCCAATGAGATATTTTTATTTTTAATGTCGTGTAAGTTTCAAATTGTTCTCATACTTCTCCTATTAATTAATATTCTTCATTATCTCAGAAACAACTCCAACTATTAAAGCATTACCCATTGTAAAGTATCTTGCTCTATTAGGCATTCCTTTTGTTCAGTTATCATCAAATCCATTTAGACGTTCACATTCAATAGGTGAAAGAAATCTTGCACCCTTCTTTGTTTCGACAATATGGGTTGATCTATTAGAAGTTGCTTCACTAGTTAACATTGTTCTTGCAGGTTTGTCTAATTTATCATATAGATTCATTTTTCCTTCT
>JAGUQV010000066.1 GCA_030154525.1 Mycoplasmataceae bacterium
TCATTATGCTCTGATAATTTTTCAAATTTACAATTTGTCATTCCAATTTCTTCCCCTTGATAAATGTAAGGAGTACCTTGCAATAAATGCATTGATAATGAAATTGCTTTCGATGACTGAATTCTATATTTTTTTTCATCTCCAAATATTGAAACCAATCTTGGCAAATCATGATTATTTAAAAATAAAGAATTTCAACCATTTTTATATAAACCAGTTTGTCATTTATTAATGACTTTTTTAAAATCTACTAATTTAAATTTATCCGAAATTCATTTTCCTTCTGAAGTTCAATTGGTTGAAATATGTTCAAAACCAAATACCATTGAAAATTCTTTTCTTCCTGGATTAGAATATAAAATTGCTTTTTCCACTGATGCATCTCATGATTCACCAACTGTCAATAAATCAAAATCTTTTCAAATTGATTTATTTCGTCATTCATGAACATATTCATGCAACTTTTTAATATCAATATTTTCACCTTTATTTATTAAATCAACATTTAGATTTTTTGCAATATCATCAATTACATCAAATCTGAATCCATAAACACCTTTTTTAATTCAAAAATCAGTAATTTTCCTGAATTCTTCTCGAACTTCTGAATTGTCTCAATTTAAATCTACTTGCTGAGGCGCAAATTTGTGTAAATATCACCTTTTGTCTTCAGTTTGACTTCAGGCACTTCCTCCAAACACGGAAGTAATTTCTTTTATTGGACTATCTCTAAAAATATAATAGTCTTTATATTTAGGATCATTCAAAAGTGCTTTTTTAAATCAAATATGCTGGTCAGATGTGTGATTAGGAATAATATCCAAAACTATTTTTATTCCCGCCTCAGTGGCCTTTAAAATCAAATTATCCATATCATCCATTGTTCCATACATGGGATTAATTTGGAAGTAATCTTCAACATCATATCCGTTATCAATCATTGGTGATTTATAAATTGGACATAATCAAATAGCTCCAATTCCAAGATTTTTTAAATAATCAATTTTACTTGTTATACCATTAAGGTCACCGTTTCCGTCTCCATTTGAATCTTTAAATGAGCGCGGGTATATTTGATATACAGATATTTCTTTTCATCATTGTTTTTTCATAATTATAAAATTAAAATAATTATATTATTTTTGTGAATGTTTTTTCAAGCAAAACATCTTCATTAAATAATTTTATTTTAATATTTTCTCCTTTTGTATTTGTTATTTTTATTTCTTTATTTGTTATTTGCATTTTAATAAGGTTTTTTCTAAATAAAATATTGAAAGAAAGAGATTTTCAAATTTTCGGAATTGTTGGTGAAAAATTTAAAATACCATCAATAACTCTCATCCCGCCAAAACCTTCTATTATAGACATTCAACTTCCTGCCATAGAAGTAATGTGTAATCCGTCTTTTGTATCATCATTATAATTATCTAAATCTAATCTAGCAGCTCTTAAATAAAATTTAACAGCGTCATCAATTTTTCCTAGTTTAGCAGCTAATATTGAGTGAATACAAGATGAGAGACTTGATTCATGAACCGTAAATTGTTCATAGAATTCATAATTTTTTTTCAATTCATCTTTTGTATAATTTTCCTGAAATAAATACATTCCTTGTAAAACATCGGCTTGTTTAATGAAAACTGACCTTAAAATTTTGTCTCATGATCAATTGTTTACAATTGGTCTGTCCCTTGCTTTTAATTGATCCACCCTCATCATATCTTTATCAAGGAATGTATCATGTTGAACAAAAATCTTTTTTTCTTCTGAATAAGGAAGATACATATTTTTTTGAATTTCTTCTCATTTAATTAAATCTTTTTTTGTTAATTCATATTTTTTAAGTTGTATCTCATCTGTTATTTTTAATTTTTTTAGAGATTTCAAAGTATACTCGAGTGTTCATTTTGAAATTGTGTTTGTATATCAATTATTATTAACATTGTTCTCAAATTCATTTGGTCCAGTCACTCCATGAATCATATACATTTTTTTAGCTTTAGAATAGTGAACACGACTTGCTCAAAATTTTGATAACTCTATTAAAACTTCAATTCCATTTGTTTTTAAATATTCTTCATCACCTGTATAATTTATATAATTGTAAATTGCATAGGCCATTATCCCATTTCTATGAATCTCTTCAAACGTTATTTCTCATTCGTTGTGACATTCAACGCCATTGAAAGTAACCATCGGAAATAAAGCTCCATCTAACCCTTGTTGTCTTGCATTATGTTTGGCTTGTTTCAATTGATCATATCGATATAACAATAAGTTTTTAGCAACATACGATGGTGCTGTTGATAAATATACTGGAAGACAATAAGCTTCTGTATCCCAATAAGTTGCTCCGCCATATTTTTCTCCTGTAAAACCTTTTGGTCCTATATTTAATTTTGAATCTTCTCCGTAATATGTTGAAAATAATTGAAATAAAGAAAATCTTATTCCTTGTTGAGATTTAGCATCACCTTCAATTGAAATATCACCATTTTCTCATCTTTTGTTTCATTTTGCAAAATGTAATTCTTTTGCTTTTTCATAATCATCAGATTTTTCAAGTTTGTCTAAAGCAATTTTTTTAATTTTAGATTTTTCATGATTTCTTGAACTTAAAATAGCAATTTTTTTTATCAACGTGCAATTTTCATTAGCTTTCACAAAGATTTTTAAAATTTCTGTTCCCACAAGAGGTTTTACTTCTATTTTCTTCTCATGTTTTATATTGACTTCATTGTTCATTGCACCTGCAACCACAAATCTTTCAACACCAAAATTATTTGGTTTTGTTTTTATTGCAACAAAAGTATTTGTTTCATCTTTTGTAGAACTGACAGAATCTCAAAACATTTCACCATGATTTGAATCAAGATTATGAACATCGCCATTTAAAATTGATTTAATTTCAATATTACAATCCTTATCTGGTTTAATACTATATTTTATATAAACCATTTCTGGGTTATGAATTGACAAAAATCGCTCAGTATAAACATCTATTTTAATATCAGAAATTAAAGTTGTAAATTTACGAGAAAGTATTCCATTTTTCATGTCAAGTTCTCTCAAAAAACTTGTTGGTTTTTGAATAAATAAATCTAATTTTACATTGTCTATTTTTATCTCTAATTCTAAAAAATTAAGTGAATTAATGGCTTTTCCAAAATATTCAGGATATCCATTTTTTCATCAACCCACTTTGGTTTTATCAGGGAATCAAACTCCTCCATTATAAACACCTTTATGAGTTTTTCCAGAGTAGCCTTCTTCAAAGTTTCCTCTTGATCCCATAAGGCCATTTCCCAATGATGTTAATGATTCTCCGATAAGAAAATCATTTTCTGTTTCATGAATTTTTGTCTCAATCAATTTTCATTCATCAATTTCAAAGATGTTTTTTATATGTTGTTCATTTTTATTCATTCTATTCCTCTATTTTTCATATTATTGCTTGATATTCTTTTAATAAATTTGGTTCAGTTGTCTTATAGTTTGAAAAAACTGTTTCTAAAGTTTTTTTTCATAAGTTTTCAATTTTTATTTCCTTATTAGAAAAATTTAGTGCAACAGCCATTGAACTTCCTTTACTTTTCAATACATATACTGTATGATTTTTTTCACACTCAAGAAGTTTAATGTCGTCGAACTCACAAAAAAACTGGTAGTATTTATTTTTCCTTAATTTTATTAATTCTTTTGTATATTTAAATATACTTTTTTCAGAATTGTAATCCATTTCTTGATTTCTTGTTTTATAATCTATTGATAAATTCATTCAAGGTAATTTTTTTTCATTATTAAATCCTGAATTATTTCCTGCGTTTCAACTCATGATTGATCTACTGAGATCACGGGAACCAGTTTTTGCAGCTTTCAAAAACTCCTCATTAGTATAAATTTTTTCTTCGTTAACCATTGAATTATATTGTTGATCAATCGCTCCATCTCTAAAATCCTTCATTGAATTTATTTCTGTATATGACATTCCAAATTCTTCACCTTGATAAAAAAATGGAATTCCTTTTGTAGTTAATAATAGTGTATTTAATAAAGTTTGTTTTTCATAAATAAAGCCTTTTGTATTTCCTAGATATCTGTCCAAAGATCTGGGAATATCATGGTTGGTTCAACTAGTGGCAGTAACTAATTTTTCTTTTTGTCAATCAAAGTATCCTTTTAATTCACTGAAATTAACTTTATTTTTCTCCAATGCCAAAGAACCTCTTTCATTTTTCCAATCAAAAGCCAGCATACTAAAATTAAAAAAGGTATCTATTGCTTTATCTTTTTTATTGGCATATTCCTTCATTAATTTTGGAGTTATTGATCAAGATTCACCAACTGTTATAGCATTTTTATTTTTAAAAACTTGATCATACATTTCTACCAAATATTCTTTATTGTGTTTTCCATACCTTATTACAAAGGGATCTGTTGTTTTTCCGATATGTTCAACAGCATCTAATCTAAAATAATTAACTCCCAAATCAATTCAGAAATTGAGCATTTTATAAATAAATTTTCTTAATTTAGGATTATCTCAATTAAAGTCTGGTTGACTTTTGGCAAATATATGTAAATAATAACTTTTGACTGCATCCACATATTCTCAAGCACTTCCTCCAAAAATAGACGGATCTTCAAGGTTAGGTTTATCATTTCAGATATAATAATCAAAATACTCGCTATCTCTTGATTTACAAGCTTCTTGGAACTCTAGAGATAAATCAGATCCATGATTTAAAACTATGTCCATCATAATATGCATATTTCTTTTTTCAGCTTCTAAAATTAATATTTTGAATTCGCCTATTGTTCCAAAGATTTCATCAATTTCAAAATAATTAATAACGTCATATCCAGCATCTAAAAACTTTGTTTTATAAATGGGGCAAAGTCATATTATGTCAATTCCTAGTTCTTTAAGATAATCAAGTTTATCTATAATACCTTGAATATCTCCATTTCCATCTCTGTTTGCATCATTAAATGACCTCGGGAAAATTTGGTACCCAATTTTATCTTCAATTTTCATTTTGTCTCTTTCGTTTTTTTAAAAATATTTAATTTAAATTATGTTAATTTAATTATAAAAACATTATATTACAAATTAAAAATAAATATAATTAATAATTTGTCAGTAAAAATTATATATTTAAGTAACTCTATAAAAAAATAAGTTTTAATGTCATAATATATTTAACCAATATTAGACTCAACAATCAGGTTGACCTTGTGTAGGGAGGAATAAAATTTGCACAATTGTATTAGGTTTTATGCAGCCTAAGGATTATAAATGCATTTTTTTATTTGAACATTGAAATTAAATTAATCATAAATCAGAAATATTTAATTTAAATGTTTAAATAAGAAAATAAACCAAATAATTAAATAAAAGAAGTTTTTTACATTAAATTAGAAGTTTTTTTACATTAAATTAGAAAATATATTTAAAACTAAATATTAAATAATTACACATTTAATATTTTTTTGTAGTAATTAGATGAATTAGGAAGGGAAACATTTCAATGTTTTAAGATGGATATTTATTTTGATAACCTTATAAGTAAAAATATATAATAACTTTTCTAAATATTGTTATATAATATTATATTAATTTTATATGATAAAATATAGAACGGAAAATTGATAAAATGAATTTTATGAAAAGAAAATCAACTAATTCTCAATCTAAACCTGTAAATAGAAAAATTTCTTTATTACAATTAGTAGGTTTGAGCATTGCATTTTTTGGGTCTATCAGAAATGTTCCTCAAGTTGCAAGTGCTGGATATTCAGCAATTATGTGAATGGTAATTTCGTTAGTTATATTTGTTGTTCCAATGGCTTTTATTGCTGCCGAACTTGCTACTGGTTGATCAAAAAAAGGTGGACCTGAAGTTTGAGCACATGAAGCTTTTGGGAAAAAGTGAGGTTTTTTAGTCTCTTGATTATTATGAGTTCAAATGTTTTTTGGAATGGTCATTATTGCTGTAGGATTTGCAACAATGTTTGCTTTTGTTATAGGCGATCCGCTCATTACTACTCCGTGAGGAAACGGTATTAAGAGCGATAAACCACATGCTCTTAGTACTGATCCAATCTATTTATTACTTATGACAATAGTTATTTACTGAATAATTACTGGTTTAAATATTTATTCAAAAAAAGTTGGTAAGTCATTAGTGAATATAGGAGCTATTATTGGTATTTATATTCCATTTATATTTTTAACATTATTCTCAATAATTTTCATAAGCCAAAGAGCAGTTGCTGGAGATTTTGTTAATAATATACCGGGTGATTTTTTTCCACCTTCAACTGGTGGTGGAGTAATTCCTGAAAATGCTAGTGGACTCCAATTGTTCTCTCAAATAATGTGAATTTTTATTGGACTTGAAATTGCTTCAACTAGAGCGAATGAAATAGATAATCCTAAAAAGAATTTCTCATTAGGGTTATTAATTGTATTAGTTTTAATGGTAGCGTTTAATCTTGGAGCAGGTCTTTTATTTGCTGCTATTGTTCCTGCTGGCGACATAGGGTTAGCCAATGCTGTAATAACTCCGTTTCAAATAATTACTGAATATTGAAATGCTCCATGACTTACAAACATATTTGCTTTATTGATGGCTTTTGGTATGTTTACACAATTAAATTCATGAATTTTAGGACCTTCAAATGCTATGTATGCAAGCGCAACTCAAGGAACAATGCCATTAGTGTTTCATAAAAAAACTAAAAAAGATGTTCCAATAACATTTGTTTTAATTCAAGCTATAAACGTTACAATATTTGCTTCACTATATGCCTTATTAACAATTGTTGGTGCCGGAAATGTATTTGGAATACTCTTAAATCAAACAATTATTCTATATTGTATTGCTTATATAATAATGATTGCATCTTTTGTTAAATTAAAATATTCAAAACCTAATGTTGTGAGAGGATTTACGGTTCCTGGAAAAAAAGTTGGTGCTTGAATAGTTTCTGTATTAGCATTAATAGGTGTTGTGATGGCAATTGTGATGACTTTCTTCCAACAACAACAAACAGTAATAATGTTAATTGTTCAAGATGTAGTAATTTATGTCGGACTTACACTAGTTTTGGTTGCAATTCCACTGTTAATATCATTAACAAAAAAATTCAAAAATAATTCTTGACTGACAGCTGAAGAAAAAAAAGAAATTTCACAAGAAGAACAAGAATCTTTAAGTGAAGAACAATCAGTAACTAGTAATATAGACAAAGTTAAGCATAATGATATGATTAATAATAATGAATAATTTTTTTAATTAAAATTAAAAAAGATAAATTTGGAAAAGAGATATAAAAATGAAAAATGAAAAAAACACAACAGACTTCAAGGCATTGTTTTTGGGGTCGAAATCAGAAAATTTAAATTTATTTAAAGAACTTATAAATAATTCTTATGAAGATGCTGCAGGATGAAGAAAAAATTTTCATTCACAAGATCGTGAAATTATTACTTCCTTTGATAAAAAAACAAAAGAATTTATTGACACTCAAAGTAAAATGGAAGAAGTTTTAAATAATCTTTCATCATTATTAAGAGGCGGGAGTATTCCGTGACATTCTCCGAGATATTTGGGTCACATGAACAGTGAAACTTTAATGCCTGGAATTATAGCTTATTTCGAAGCAATGTTTTATAATGGAAATAACGTTGCTTATGAATCATCACCTGCAACATCTAAAATGGAATCTGAAGTAGGCATTGATTTTTGTAGAATGTTAGGTTATGATCCTAAAAAAGCATGAGGACACATTTGTGCTGATGGTTCTATTGCTAATTATGAGGGTTTATGATATGCTAGAAATTTCAAGTCTTTACCTTATGCAATAAAAAAAGCTTTTCCAAATTTAGTTAAAGGGAAAACAGATTGAGAACTTAATAATATGTCAGTTGATGATATCTTAAAACTATTAGAAAACAATGAAGATAAATGAGATGCTATAAAATCTCATTCTGTTCGTCATGATTCTGAAAATATAAATAAACTTGGTAAAGTTTTTGTTCCAAAAACAAAACATTATTCTTGATTAAAAGCTGCAGATATATTAGGTATTGGAACAAATAATGTTATTCCAATTGATGTTGATAAAAATTTCAGAATGGATATCACAAAATTAGAATCAGAAATACAAAAATGTATTGATTCTAAAACTCCTATTATGGCTGTAATTTCTGTAGTTGGAACAACTGAAGAAGGTATGTTTGATCATGTAGATAAAGTTATTGAAATAAGAAAAAAAATAGCAAAACAAAATGCTTGATTTTATTATCACATTGATGCTGCTTATGGTGGATACACAAGATCAATATTTCTAGATGAACAAAATAACTTTATACCTTTCAAAGATTTAAAAGACAAATATGAAGAATATGGCATATTTCAAAATAAAATAAATTGACCTTCACAAGATGTATATAATACTTTTGCTGCTATGGGTGAATCTGATAGTATTACAATTGATCCTCACAAAATGGGTTATTCTCCTTACTCAGCAGGTGGTATAGCCATTAGAGATATTAGAATGAGAAATGCAATTTCATATTTCGCAACTTATGTTTTTGATACAAAAATAAATATTCCTGACTTACTTGGAGCATACATCCTAGAAGGCTCTAAAGCTGGAGCTACTGCAGCTGCTGTTTGAACAAACCATCAAGTTGTACCATTAAATATTTCTGGACACGGAAAATTAATAGGTCACAGTATTGAAGGAGCATTTAATTTCTATAATCATTTAATTGAAACAAAAAAGTACAAAATAAATGAAGTTATTGTTAATGTTCATTTACTAACCAATCCCGATTTTAATATGGTTGATTTCGTTTTTAATATTGAAGGAAATACTTCATTAATAAAAATGAATGAGTTAAATCAAAAAATATATGAAGAAACATCTTTTGTTGAGGGTGACACTTATATAAATACAGTTTTATTATCACATACTAATTTCTCAAATGAAGAATATGGAGAAGCACCTTTAGATTTATTAAACAGATCAAAAGTTGAAGCAAAAGATTTTGAAAAAGAAGGTGTAAATATTTTAAGGTCATCTATTTTGTCTCCTTGATTATATGATAAAGATATATCTAAATACTTTAATGATATATTTGATAAATCAATTCAAGAAAAATTGATGGAAATTATTAAATAATTAACTTAAATGAAAAAAGATAATAGTAATAAAAATAAAAAAATTGGACTATTTGGTTTTTTTGCTTTTACAGCAGCATCAATGATGTCAATGGTTTTGTTTCCAACTTTTGCAAGTTCTGGATTTAACTTAATTTTCTTTTTAGTTATGGCTGCTTTCTTCTGATTTATACCCATAGCTATAGCTTCCGCAGAAATGGGATCAATTAAAGTTTGAAAAAATGGTGGAGTGTTTGAATGAGTTAAAAATACACTTGGCGAAAAATGAGGTTTTGCAGCTGTATTTTATCAATGATTTCAAACCACAATAATATATACTATTTTTTTCTATTTCTTAACAAGCGGAATTGATTACTTATTTGATACTACATTTCTAGATAATATTTGATTTCAGTTCCTAATAATCATAATAGCTTTTGTATTAGTTACATTTATTAATTTATTTGGAATAAAAGTAACAACAACGATCACAAAATTTAGCTTACCTCTAGGAGTTATTTTACCAACAATACTATTGATAATATTATCTTTTTCTTTTGCTTTTGGAAGAGGAAAAGTCGATCTTCCTCCAGACCTAGATTTAAATGTTTTTCCAGTTGGTGGAATTTTCCAGTTTGTAATTTTTTCTTCCTTTTTATTAAGTATGACAGCAATAGAAGTTTCTGCTAATGCTATAAACATCTTGAAAAATTCAAAGAAAAATTATCCCATTGTTGTTGGAATTTTAGTTATTTTATTAATTACCTTAATTACATTAGCTGGTTTATCAATTGCTTTAGTTATGCCAATTGGAGAAATAGGTCTATCTGATGCAATATTTTTGACTTTTGATAAAATTATAAGAGGTTTGTTTGGGGCACAACATATATGAATATCAAAATTAATAACTGTTTTAATATTGTTTGGAACAATAGGTCAAGTTAGTGCAATAATTGTTGAACCATCAATTGGAGTTTCTAAAGCTTTAGAAACATTAAATGCACCAAAATGAATAAATAAAACTAATAAATATGATGTTAAATACAATATATTAATTATTCAAATAATTTTAATGATTATTTGATTATCAATAATAACATTTACAACAATAGGAAATTTACCAATGACTATTTGTATTGCTATTACTTCATCTACATATTTATTAACATACGTTCTAATGCTAATTTCACATATTAAATTATCAATCAAAAATACTGATTTAGAAAGAAGTTTTGGCATTAAAAATAAATGGATAAAAATTACCATTAGTTCAATTGGTTTAATTCTGACAATTTTCACTTTAGCAATAATGTTCTTTAAACCATTTGAAGGAATAAGCGATAAAGAATATTTAATTTACTTTTTAATATTATCTTTATCCATTAGCATAATTTCAATATCACCATTTATAATTTACAAAATATTAAAAATAAAGAGTTAATAATTTTAGATTTTTTTCTATTTAATTAAAATGGATAACCACTAATTATGAGTATGTAATCTGTTACAGAGACATATTTATCTGTTTGAATATAATAATAACACTCCTTTCATTGATTGTTCCAGATTTATGTCCTAGCCAAAGTATCCATAAAGATATTTTCTTAGAGTTTTAATAAATTAAATTATTATTCATTTATAATAAAATTAATCTAAAGGAGTTATATATAATGAAGAAAAATAATTTAGATCAATTTTATACAAATCCAATAGTTTCAGACAAACTTGTAGAAATTTTATTCAGAATTATGCCTTCAACAAAAAATAAATATTTCTTGGAACCTTCTGCTGGAACAGGCAATTTTATCAATTCATTGCTAAAACACGGAATTGATGCTAATAAAATAATTGGCTATGATTTAGAACCAAAATCGAAAAAAATAATTAAAGCTAATTATTTAGAGAAACATATAAAATTTCAACCTGATAGGGTAATTATTGGAAATCCCCCTTTTGGATCAAGAGGAAAATTGGCATTGCAATTTCTAAATAAATCATTGAAAGAAAGCAATATTGTAGCAATGATATTACCAAATATATTAAATAGATATACCATTCAAAAAAATGTAGATATCGATGCAAAATTGATATTATCTTCAACATTAAAAGAGAACTCTTTTCTTTTTGAAGACAAAGAATATGGAGTGAAGTGTATCTTTCAAGTATGAACTAAATTACCAACATACCAGAAAGATTTAAGAATTAAGGAACCTCCAAAAATAAAGCATGATGATTTTACAACTTGAATTCATAACAATACAAAAGATACACTAAAGTATTTTGATAAAAATAAATATAAATGGGACTTTGCAGTTCATAGACAAGGTTATTATAACTATAGTGAAATTATTGAAAACTCTTCTGATTTAATTAAAAACAGACAATATTTTTTTGTTAAGGCGAAAAATAAAAAAATACTTAAAAAATTGAAAAAAGTAAATTTTGAATTATTATCAAGAACTAATACGCAGATTCTGGGTTTTTCAACAAGTGATTTTGTTAGTCACTATGTAAATATGAATGAAGAAAGAAGGTAATAATGTCAAAATTACTTAGAATATTTTTAGAAATACAGGAAGATAGATCTACATTTGGGAATTGTGAAGATGGAGATAGATTTGAATCTAAATTTAGAAATAAGATAAAAACAGTTTTTTCCGAAATAGTTCATGACTCAAAAAATAATTTGGCAACATTAGAAATTTCTAAACTTGAAGAATTAAAATATGACATCGTTAACACATTTTACAAAGAAATTAAAGATAAAATTAAAGATAAAGAGTCATTGGAACTTGTTGAAAATCCATTTAAAAAAATAGATAGTCATTTTATTTTTCAACCTTTTGGATCACAAGATTTTCCTGATTTTTTAATATTTACAAAGAAATTTATTTTCCCTATTGAAATTAAATTTACCACAAACAAGAAATCTAAAGATTTGAATTTAGATAGTCAAAAACCAATGTGAAATTCAAACTTACCAAAGCCAAATTCAATCTATTTATTTGGAGTTTCTGGACAAAATATTACTTTTTTCTTAGGCTCTGATATTTTAGATTCAAATACAAGAGAGATTCTAAATGGTTTTTTTAGGGAACTTGATAATCCAACAGAAAAATTAAAATATTCGCTTCAAGAACTTAAAAATAATTTCGGATTATATCCATATATTAGAAAAGCATTCGATCATAAAGCAAATAAATCGACATATAAAAATAGTTTGAATAAACAAGTGGTTGAATCTTATTTTTCTGAAAATTTAGATAAGAGAGAGAGAAATGTATTAAAATTCTTAAAAGAAAATTCATAGTCAAAATTATAAATATTTGCATTTAGAAAACTAAAAAATTATTAAAATTGGA
>JAGUQV010000078.1 GCA_030154525.1 Mycoplasmataceae bacterium
AGTTAATGAGGAGATGGAAAATATTGATGAGATAAATGATTCAACATTAACTTTAAATCTTTCAGGAAATAATGATGATAAAGATGATGAAGCTGATTTTTCATCAGTTATTGCAAAAAATATTTATGGAGATTTAATTAAGAATTTGAGTAGTAAGTATGAAATAAAAGTTAATCTAAAAGTTGGTTCTAAGCATATTGATTTATTAATTTTGAATAAAAAATCTAAAAAAATTCTAAAAGCTTTATTAATTGAGGAATGAAAAACAAATCATAGCGTTAAAGAGATGATTGAAGAAATAGATCGTCAATACTTTTTAGAAGATAGAGGTTATAGCACTTTTAAAATTAGAGAGTATGAGTGAAATATTGATAAAATAAAATTAATTGATAAAATAAAATCTTCTTTAAATAATAATGAATCTGGACAATTAGACTATATTATTTGACAATCAGAGAAATAAATTGATTAACTGGATTATTTTTGATATCTTAAAAAATTTTCTAGAATAATTTGAGCTGCTAATTTATCTCTATTTTTCTTTTGTTTAGAACGAGACATATTCATGTTAATCATAATATTGGTTGACTCTTTTGAACTGTATCTTTCATCAACTAAAATAGTATTAATTTTGAAATGATTTACCAATTTATCTTTAAATTTAATCACGATTTTGCTCATGTTTGATAAATCTCCACTCAACATTAGTGGATTTCCTAATATAAAAGTTTCAACTTCTCCATATTTTTTGATAATTTCCTCAATTCTAAAAATTATCTTATCAAAATCTTGAGCATCATAATAAATAATTTCCAATCCTTGAGAAATTATTTTTAAAGGATCAGTCATAGCAATGCCACACTTTTTAGTCCCTAAATCTAGTGCAATAATTCTAGCCATTATAAATTCTTTTTAACTTCTTCTAAATCAATTGTATTAAATGACATTCCTTGTCACATATTAGCATTTCCGCCACCTTTAATTTTACAAGTTAGTGTTAAGTTATTAACTAATTTTTGAATGTCATTATTTTGCGATGTTATAATTAATAATGAGTCATTCAAAAACTCAGATAGCAAGACTATAATTGCGTCTGGATATTTTTGCCTAGTTGTAATAGCAATATTTTTAATCATTGATTTTTTAACAACATTCGAAAAAAATAATTTAATTCCATTAACATTCACTTCTTCTAAATCAACTTCAATAGAAATTTTGTTTGATGATTTTAATAATTCTTTTATTTGATCTTTATTTTTACTAATTTCTTTTTTAGTATCTTCTAGATATTTTTCTAAATTATTTTCATTTTTAAGTGAATATTCCCTATTGACATTTGATAACTCATTTATTTTTTTGATTAATGATTGCAATATTAATATATATTTATCTATTTCAATATGCATATATTTTTCAATTAAATTATTTGATGTAATTGCTCTTATTCTATAAATTCCTGACCCTTTTGTGTCAACAGAAATAATTTTAATTTTTTCAATATTTTTAGTGTAATCAATATGTGTTCCTCCACATAAATCTGTAGTGACATTTCCAAATTTAACAACTCTAACATCCTCATGGTTCAAATATCTCATTTCTTCTACAGTCATAGTAGCACCAATTTTTTTTGCTTCTGATATTGTCGTAATAATATATTCCCTTTCAATATTTTTTTCAATAATCTTATTTATTTTATCCTCAATGAGTTTTAAATCAATTTCAGTTGGTTTTTTATCTAATGGAAAATCAAAAGTAAATCTTTCTGCAGTTATGTCAGATCCTAATTGAACTATTTTGTTTCCATATACTTCACGTAATGCAGCAAATAAAAGATGCGTTGATGAATGATTTCTCATCAAGCCAATTCTATTCTGGAAATCAACAGCTGCTTCAACATCATCACTATCATTTATCAAGCCCTTAACTTTGTGAATATGATTATTATTCTTATCTTTAAAAACGTCAATTATCTCAATCATATTTCCTGATTGTAATAAATATCCTTTATCATGTAATTGTCCTCCACTAGTGGCGTAAAATGGAGTTTTATCAAGAACAAGATATGC
>JAGUQV010000017.1 GCA_030154525.1 Mycoplasmataceae bacterium
GCTCATATCTGAATTTATTTCTGCTCCAACATGTTTTGCTTTTTCAATTAAATTATTCTTAATTATTTCTTCTTTGATATTTACCAATTTGATTTCATTTTTATTAGGTAGTTGCTTAACAGCTTGTCTTATTAATACAAATCCTTTATTTGGACCTGGAATTGAACCCTTGACTAAAATATAATTTTCTTCAACATTAATGTCAACAACAATTAAATTTTGAACAGTTCTCCTAACGTTTCCCATATGTCCAGGCATGGTCATACCTTTAACAACTTTATTACCTGAAATATCTCCAAGTGATCCTGTTTGACGTACTGGTTTAGAACCACCACCTCCACCATGGGAATTTGGACCTATTTTCTGGTTATGTCTTTTAATTGCTCCAGCAAAACCTTTACCTTTTGAGATTCCTGTAATATCTACAAGTTCTCCTGATTTGAAAATTGAAGCCTTAACTTCAGTTCCCAATTCAAATCCGCTCATGTCACGGATTTCCTTAACGAAGCGCTTAGGTGTTGTGTTCGCTTTTTTGAAATGTCCAATCATTGGTTTATTTGAGCGTGATTCTTTTTTCTCAATTGAAGAAATTTGAATTGCGTTATAACCATCTGATTCAGTAGTCAATACTCTAGTTACAATATTTTGACTAACTTCAATAACTGTAACTGGAATTGATTGACCATGATCAGAATATATTTGTGTCATTCCAATCTTTTTACCTAAGATTCCTTTCATAATATTCCTCTTTCTATTTTTTAATATGATTTTTTAATATATTTGTTTATTTTGAAACAAATTCTATATTTACGCCAGCTGATAATTCCAAACGTTTTAGTTTATCTAACAAGTCTTTTGAAGGACTGTTGATAACAATTAATCTCTTGTGTGTTCTTCTTTCGAATTGCTCACGTGATTTTTTGTTAATATGTACTGAACGTAGAACAGTAAATATTTCCCTCTTTGTTGGAAGAGGAACTGGTCCTCTAAAATCCGCTTTCGCTTGCTTGATAATTTGCAATATTTTTATTGCTGATTCATCTAAAATTTTAGATTCATATGCAATAAGTTTTATGTTAATTTTATCCATTGTTGTCTCCTTTGTGTTCTTTTGAACAAGACTCCATATAAAACAAGATACTCGATTGACAACTTATCTCCGAGTATCAAGAACCTTATATTTCTAAGTCATAGTTGCTTTTTAATTATACATTAAAATGAAAAAAATGAAAAATAAA
>JAGUQV010000094.1 GCA_030154525.1 Mycoplasmataceae bacterium
ATTTAAATCATTTTGGGCAACTTGAAATTAAAGAAAAATATGAAGGTGTTGTCATCAAGCACATTGCAAATAATGCATTTAAAGGTCAAACAGGAATTGATGGAGTTATTTTACCAAAAACATTAGTTAGTATAGGGGGGGGGGCTTTTAGAGGAATAAAGTTTCCAGTTAGATATCCAAGCGATCAAAATATAGATGAGCCTGTTTTATGAGATTTATCACATTTAGTTAATTTGGAATATATTGGGGGGGCGGCTTTTGCAAATAGTTTTGTTGCCCCTATTGTTCAACAAAATATATCTCTAAATTTAAGTGGACTATCTAAATTGAAGTCAATTGGTAGTACCGGTTTTTTTATTGACGGTGTTTTTGAAAAAATGGGCATCTCTTCTATTAATTTTAATGGTTTAAGTAACCTTGAAACTATTGGGGGGGGGCTTTTAGTTTTAATCAACTTACTTCTATGATTATTCCTAATTCTGTAACAACTATTGGGGAGATGGCTTTTTCAAATAATAAACTTATTTCAATTAATATTCCGAATTCTGTAACAACTATTGGGGAGGAGGCTTTTTATGAGAACAAACTAACTTCAATTGATATTCCGAATTCTGTAACAACTATTGGGGGAGGGGCTTTTGGAAGAAATAAACTTACTTCTATTAATATTCCTAATTCTGTGACAAGTATTGGGGGGGGGCTTTTAGAGATAATCCGTTTGCTGATAATTCGAAAATAATTTTGCCAGCTCAATTTAATACAGTTAATGAACGTTTAAGAATTGGAATAACTTTACCTTTAGAAGCAAATAGTCCAACTAATAACTTGAAAGCTCAAACTCCTTTAGTAATACCCAATAAAAGAGAATATTAATTAATTAATAGTAAAAACTTACTATGGCGAATTTATTTCATTAACATATGATTTTAATGAATCATTAGCAAATAACAATACTTTGATTTATGACAATGTAACTCTAAAATCATCTATTGAAGCAAACACCAGAATAGATCCTGCTAAAGTTATTGTAATTTATGATCTATCAGGAAATATTATTAATCCAGATATTAATTTAGTTGATGGAACTTTAACTGGTTCAACTTCAGATGTATTATATGATTCTGAAAGAACAATCTTAGATAATATTTATCGAACATTAATTGTTAAAAAAGATATTAATAAAATCTTTTATAAAAATGATGATGAAACATATACATTATTAAAGAATAATGCAAACTTTATTTATCAATTAGAATATAATAAAAAAATACAC
>JAGUQV010000121.1 GCA_030154525.1 Mycoplasmataceae bacterium
ATATTTAATAGGAGTGATACTAGAAGTTGATATTCTTCTTAGCACAATTGATTGCTTTATTTCTACTAGCATTTGCGGAAGCGTAATTAATGTGATTGGTAGTATTGAAAGACAAATAAAAGCAGGAAGTGCATCAACAAATGTGGTTGAATCATCACCGCCAATTAATTTATAAATAATCATAAAAGTAAGAGGAAGTAGTATGGTTGTTAAAGGTCCTGTTTTTGACTTTCAAAAAAACTTACTAATCAATATTATTATTGCATTTTCAGGATTAAACTTACTGAATTTTAATGTGGATTTATTACTCATAGATATGTCTAAAGTATACCATATTTAAAATAATATACCAAAAATTGTTAAAATTTAACTCCCATCTAAAAAATTATTTAGCAATGTGTCACTATGGTAAAAAGTAATATTAGAATACTTGTTAATTATTGAATGTGGAATTAATTTTTCAGCTTCTTTTTTATGATGTTTGTGAATTGGCTTTTCAATTAATTTAAATGTTGTAATAATTTCATTATCATTCTTTTTGAAAAACTTATTCTCAATCATTTTTTCAAATTCTAAAATAATAAATGGAATAATTGCTCCACAAATTCCTATAAGGTAAATAGATCAATGAGCTAAATTTCCATTAGTATTATTATTAAATATATGTTGCAATTGAGAATTTAAAAGTTCTGTAGTATTTGCGCCAAAGTCGGGTCTTTCAGCAAATATAGCAGATAATTGAGGAACTGTAATTGATATTATAATAATCATAAATGAGAAAAAAGAAGCAATATAAACTCATTTATTTTCTTTCCATTGTGTTTTAAATATTGAGATTGATGAGGACATACTAATTGATTTTAAAACACCACCAATAGTGATTGTTACGAATGCCGCTATTGATCCATAATAAAATCTTAAACCAGGAGCTTGCATAATGATTGCAATGTAAGAACCTATACCATAACTAATGATTGTTACAACACCACTAATGATTCCCGAAAATAATATTTGAAACAATAATCTATCTGCAAGCAAAGATTCAAATTTTGACCGAGGTCTCTTATTCATTAAAGAAGATGTTGTTCTTTGAGTACCTAAAGCGACTCCTGGCAAACTTTCAATAACTATGTGATTTAGCAAAATTTGAATTGTTGTTAGTGTGGTTTGAAAGCGAATATTTTTGTTCATATAATCAAGCGTTAATTGATCTGGTTTTTCACCACTGAATGTTTGAAAATCGGCAGAAGTTATTCTTCCTCATCCCATAATTTCAAATGCCAAGTAAAATACAAACATTCCGACAACAATTGATATTATGCCTGTTACATTTGTACTTAATAAAAATTTAACAATTCTTCTAATATTGTCATAGATACTTCTCCCTGATTTTACTGATTCAACAATGGTTGCAAAGTTATCATCAGTTAAAATCATGTCAGCAGCGCTTTTGGATACATCAGTTCCAGTAATTCCCATTGCACAACCAATATCAGCGGCTTGTAAAGCTGGAGCATCATTGACACCATCGCCAGTCATAGCAACAACTTGATCTCTAGATTGTCATGCCTTAACAATTCTTATTTTATTTTCAGGAGATACTCTGGCAAAGACAGAATAATTTTCAATATTAGCATTCAAATAATCGTCTGATAAACTATCTAATTCAGTTCCAGTAATTGCAAGTTGATTATCATATTTTATTATTCCCAAATCTTTTGCAATAGCAATAGCAGTATTTAAGTGATCACCTGTTATCATTACTGGCTTAATTCCTGCTGATATACATTCCTGAATTGATAATTTTACTTCTTCTCTTGGAGGATCAATCATTCCAATTAATCCTAAGAATGTTAAATCCTTCTCAATATTTTTTGGATCTAAATTATCAATTGATTTACCATCAAAATCTTTAATAGCAATTGCTAGAACCCTTATCGCATTATCACTTCAATTATTATTGATTAAGTTTGCAAGTTCTCCATCAACATTTTTACATTTTGCAATTAGTACATCAGGAGCACCTTTTACAATAACAATATTTTTGTCTCCTATTTTATTAATAACAGTCATTAATTTACGATTAGAATCAAATGGTATATCACCAATTCTCTTATTTTCTGCAATTCATTTATCCTGTGAAAATCCATTTTTAAGTACCAAATCAACAATTGCAATTTCTGTAGGATCTCCAATCAAAACTTTTGGTCTTGTCGGATCTTCACTTACCGTACAATCAGTACATAGTGATGCCATTTTTAATAATAAATTTTGGTCTTCACTTAACTCATCTGGAATATTTTCTGTGTCTGATCCAAGCGTCCACATTTTGACAATGGTCATTTTGTTCATTGTCAATGTTCCTGTCTTGTCAGAACATATTACTGCTGTTGAACCAAAAGTTTCAACAGCTTGAAACTTTTTAATAAGTCCATTTTTCTCAGACATACGTTTAATTCCGATCGCTAATATAATATTAACAATCGCATTCAAACCTTCAGGAATTGCGGCAGCCGCCAATGAAACACCTAATAATAATGAAGGTTGAAAAGCGCTCATTCCATTTTCTGTCACACCTTCAATAACAAATAATGAAAATAAGAATGTAGCCAAGGTGATTATTATTCCCATAATTCCAAGTTTCACACCCAACTTGTGAAGTTTAAGTTGCAGTGGAGTCATTCTCGATTCACGTGAACTTAAAAGTTCTGCTATTTTACCTATTTCAGTTTTGTTTCCAATTTCAGTAACAATAGAGAAACCTCTACCATTTATGACATTTGTTCCAGAAAATAATTTGTGAATTTGCTCACCGATTGGTGCATTTTCCTTAATTTCAGCATCTTCGTTTTTTAATACTTCTATTGATTCACCTGTTAAAACACTTTCAATACATTTCAAATTAGAAGATTGATAAATAGTTAAATCAGCTGAAATAGTATCTCCAGCTTCAACAAGTACAATATCACCAATTACTAATTCAGTAGAAGGTATTAAAATCATTTTTCCATTTCTCAATACTTTTGATTGAGAAGTGGACATTTTTTGCAATTCAACAATTGCATTATTCGATCTATGTTCCTGTAGTGAACCAAAAAGTGCATTTATTAGAACGATTGAAATTAAAACAAAAGCTTGAACATATGTAATTATGATTCCAGGTTGTTCAGGCTCAGAAATTGTTTTATATATAGAAAGACCAAGTGATAGCAAACCCGCTGTTAATAATAAAATAGGCATTAACTCAATTAATTGTTGGAAAAATAAAGTAAAGAAACTTTTGTTCTTAACTTTTTCTAAAACGTTTTCACCAAATTTATTTCTTGATTCCAAAACTTCGGAATCAGTCAATCCATTTTTTTTATCAGTATTTAGATATTTTTTATTATCAATATCATCATTTTCATTATCATGTTTTTTTTGTTTCATATTTCACATTCTTACTATATAACATTTGTAATGAGTATTACAAATTATTCATTTATTTTATAAATTATATTACTATTTTAAAATTAATATTGTAAAACACATTATTGTGTCAATAAAATTATAAATTTAAAATTAGTTCTCTTAAGGTGCTAATATATTTATAAAGAGGATTGCATGATAAAGTTAGGTTCACATATTTCATTTAAGAGTCCTGGATATCTCGTTAATTCTGTTGAGGAAGCAATTTCTTATGGCGCTAACACTCTTATGATTTATTTAGGTGCACCTCAAAATACTAAAAGAGTTACCACTGAAAAATATTTTTATGAAGAGTATCTTGAAAAGCTTTCAAAGATTATTCCTCCGAAAGACATTATTATACATGCTCCTTATATTGTTAATCCATCTAATCCAGAAAAATCAGAATTTGCAATTGAATTTTTAATTCAAGAAATTGAAAGAATGAATTATATTGGTTGTAAATATTTAGTGCTACATCCTGGGTCTTCATTAAAATTTGGTAGTGAACTAGGTTTAAAAACCTTAATTAAATCAATTAAAAAAATATTATCAAAAACCCTTGAAGTTGAAATAATATTGGAAACTATGTCGGGAAAAGGATCGGAAATAGGTTCTAATTTATTAGAATTGAAGCAAGTTATTGAAGAAGTAAATGACGATAGATTAGGAATATGCCTAGATACATGTCATTTATGAGATGCTGGTTATGATATTAAAAATAACCTTAATGACTTCATGCGCAAATTGAAGAATGAGAATTTACTTAAATGAGTAAAGGTTATTCATCTAAATGATTCGAAAAATGATTTAAATTCACATAAAGATCGTCATGAAAATATTGGCAAAGGATTCATTGGATTCAAAGCTTTGCAAAATTTTTTGTTTCATCCATCACTAGAAGGTGTTATTACAATTCTTGAAACTCCTTGAGTAGATGGAAAACCAATTTACAAAGAAGAGATTAAAAAACTTTTAGCAAAAGAAAAAGAACTATAGTTAATAGTTCTTCATCATATGGTGCCCAAAGAGGGACTCGAACCCTCAAGAACAAATGCTCGGCAGATTTTGAGTCTGCTGTGTCTACCATTCCACCATTTGGGCCATTTGCTTTCTTATAATTATAAATTAATTTAAGTAAATATATTATAATATTTTAATAAAAGAAATGGTATATATAAATAATTTATTCAGGATATTGATAGGTGGTATTGACCAAATGTTAATGTAAAAAAAATATTGAAACTTTTTTTCACAAGACAGATATTACACTTTATTAAATACATCGATTGATGAAAATATATCAAAAGCTTCAAAATAAATTTTTTTATCTTTGTTTATTATTAGTTCCAATCAAGAAATTTTGAACACAATACTTGCATTCATAATAGGAAAGCAATAGGAATGCGAGCAATTGATATTTTTTGTTGAATTTCAATAATTGGATTTTTTTCCTGTTTTTAATAGGTATTGTGACTCTAATAATCAAAGCTTTTTCAAAGGGTGGTTTTGACTTTGAGGAATTTAAAAATTGTTTCAAGGGACACGGATTCATACTTCTTGCAGTGGCTTTAATATTATTATTAATTTAAAGGATTATGTTATTAAAAAATTAGAATTTATTTTGAAATTTAAGTCTTTTTTAAAAATTTCATCAACTAATCTTGATAAAAATGATCTTGAAGAAGTTTTAATTATTGAAAAACAGAAATTCTTAATGGTGCTGATCGTTGATTGTTTTTGCAAGTTACTAATTTAATTTTCATCTATTATTACAATTTGATAATTTAGATAAAACATATTGTAAATCACTTAAACAAATTATTGATCATGATTTTAAAAATTTAGTTGTTATAAGTAGTGGATAATGATAAATAAAATAATATAAATAAAAGAATTTTTTAATCTAAATTTTTATTTTGTGTTAAAATTATTTTAGATATTTACATCATAACTTTATATATAAAATAATGAAAAAAATACGCACTATTATGGATTCAATTGGGTGTGTCTTATTAGATTAAGATGCTAGTTGACTTGAAATTTTAGGAAGAAAAATAACAAACTAAAAGGAAAAAAATGTCAAAAGACAATATTAATGAAGAATTACTTGAAGTATCAAGTTTAGATTCTTCTGGAACAAGAGAAATTGTTTCAACAAAAAAACTATTGGAAGCAGGAACTTATTTTGGTCATAGAAAATCACAATGAAATCCAAAAATGGCTCCATATATTCATACACAAAAAATGAACACACACATCATTGATGTTTCAAAGACTCAAAAATCTTTAGAATTGGCTTATAAATTAATTTTAAAAGCAGCACAAAAAGGTGCTAACTTTATTTTTGTTGGTACAAAAAAACAAGCAAAAGATGTAATAAAAGAACAAGCTCTTAGAACTAATTCAGCATATGTAAATGAAAGATGATTAGGTGGAACACTAACCAACAATAAAACAATTTTTACAAGAGTTAGAGCAATGGAAGATTTGGAAAAACTAGAGGAAAGAAATTTTGAAGGTTTTACGAAAAAAGAAGGAATTCTTAAGAAAAAAGAACTTGATAAGTTACAAAAAAACTTACAAGGAATTAGAAATATGAATTCAGCTCCACAATTTATGATTATTGCTGATCCGATGGATGACATAATTGCAGTTAAGGAATCAAGAAAAAGAAATATAAAAGTAATTGGAATTATTGATACTGATTGTGATCCTGAATTAGTGGATTTAGGAATTCCTGCAAATGATGATTCAATAAAATCATTAAATTTAATTATTACTATTTTAGCTGATGCAATTGTTGAGGCAAAAAATGGAACTGTTAAATTTGCATACCAGCCAGATGAATCAATAATTTTGCCTGTTGATGCAAATAAAGAAAGACGTCCTTTTACAAGAACTCCAAATAGAAGATTTGATGATGCTGATGGAACAAAAAGAAAATGAGAACCAAGAGAAAGACCAGAAGGTTGAGTGCCAAGAGAAAGACCAGAAGGTTGAGTGCCAAGAGAAAGACCAGAAGGTTGAGTGCCAAGAGAAAGACCAGAAGGTTGAGTTCCTAGAACTCCTTATGTTAACAAGGAAAAATCAATTGTTAACCCTGAAAGCAAAATAAAAAAAGAAGGTGAATTTTAATGTCTGGAAATCCTATTAAAGAATTAAGAGAATTAACTGGTAGTGGATTTATAGATTGCAAAAAGGCTCTTGATGCTACAAATGGAAACATTCAAGAAGCTATTAAGTGATTGCAAGAAAATGGAATAGCAAAAGCAGTTAAGAAATCAGGAAGAATTGCTGCAGAAGGATTAGTTTCCACATTAGTTAATGACAAGTGTGGTGTAATTTATGAGATAAATTCTGAAACTGATTTTGTTGCAAAAAATGATAAATTTATTTCATTGGTTGAAGAAGTTGGAGAAATTTTAATTTCAAATCATTTTTCAAACAATGAAGAAGCAATTAAATTAAAAAACAAGAGCGGTAAAACAATTGAGGAATTAACCACACTTGCAACTTCTACTATTGGTGAGAAAATATCTTTTAGAAGAGCTTTAAAGTTTCATAAAACTGATGGAGTATCAATTGGATCATATACTCACTCTGATGGTCAAAAAGCATCATTGTTTATTGCTAAAGGCTCTAAAGATTCAGACTTAAAAGGTGTTGCAATGCATATCACTGCTATGAATCCTGAGTATCTAAATGAATCTTCAGTTCCTGCGGAAAAAGTACAAAAGTTAAAAGAAGAATTTTTGGATTCTCCTTCTCTAAAAGGAAAACCTGATGCTATTAAAGAAAATATTCTAAAAGGTATGTTAAGAAAAGCACTCTCTGAAGACACATTAACTGAGCAAGAATATGTTGTTGAAAGCGGAAAAACAATTGCAAAGTTTTTACTTGAAAAACAAGCAACAGAAATTTCTATGGTTCGTTTCGAAGTTGGTGAAGGAATTGTTAAAGAAGTAGTTGATTTTGCTGTTGAAGTAAAAGCCCAAATGTCTAAGTAATCAAAACTTAAATCACTAAAACAAATAAGATGATATTTATTAAGAAAATATTATAAACGATTTAGACATGTTCATTCCTTACCTTAGAGGGATGATTTTTGTATTCTTTTGAAGATTCATTTACTTAAAGTTTTGAATTTTGCATAATAACTAATTATTATAATTTTCACGATATTTTTTTTTAGGACCTTCAATAAAGTGTTTCATATTATTTGATGAAACAATTTTGATTTTGAAACAAATTGCTTTAGTTTTTTCATCTCTTAGTATAAACTCAAGTCTATCAGAGTTAATGCATATCATTGTGAAACCAATATACATAGCAGATCCAATAGAAATAAAGGTTCCTAAAATAGCTGGATAACTACTTGCGAATTTTCCAATATATGGTTCTAACATTTCATCAATCCCATTCAATTCAGGAATTCCTAAGTAAAATCAATTAGGTCTTCATCTTGGATCGCTCACATTTGAAAAAGCAATATTTAATCCAAAAATACAAAGTGTAAAAACAAACATAGATAGAAAAGAATATGTAATAGTGCTTTTGTAAATTTTTGGCTTTAAAATTACAAAAATATAAAAAGAAAGAAGTACAGAAGATGCATGTATTATGAAGAAGTCTCAAAAAATATAATTGTCAATCCCAATTTCCATTCCTCCAAATTTAACTCAATATTCTGAATTAGATAAATCAGATATTAATAGACCAATAATTCCTCCGCCGATCGCAAATACTCCTAAATATTTAATTAAATTTATTTTTTTAAACATTAAAGAAACACTAATCATAATAACAAACATTCTACAAAAATGAAATGGAACCAACTCTCATAAGTTTGGATATCCACCAACAGCTAGAATGATTGTTCTAAAAATTGTTAAAGCAAAAAGAAAAAATCCCATACCTTGTAATATATAGATAGTTCTTTGCTGATTTACAAGGTAAACATTTCTAACCTGAGTTTTGAAAATATACATACCAAGTGTTAAGGAGATTATCGCAAAGTAAATTAAATATACTGCCCACATTGAATCTTTGAATGAAATCGAACTACCTTGTCAAGATAAAAAAGAAAAACCAAAATAACCACTAGGGTTTCTTTCTGGTAGTAATTTAGACACCACTTCATAATTTATATTCATATCTAAAAAATTTTAACATAAATTAATACTATATTTTTTATGTTTCAACATTTATTAATTATAATATTATTATATTATAAACAATAATTTGTTATTGTACAGAGTTTGGAATTATGGAAAACACAAAAAAAGATATGAAAAATATTGTAAATCATCTAAAAAATTCTGGTTTTGTTTTCCAAAGTTCAGAAATATACGGAGGTCTTTCTAATACTTGAGATTATGGTCCTTTAGGCATATCCATAATTAATAAAATAAAAAGGGCATGATGAAAATCTTTTATTAGTCTAGAAATTAATAATGTGGGATTGGATTCAAAGATTTTACTTAATCCTAAAATTTGAGAAGCAAGTGGTCATATTTCCAATTTTTCAGATCCTCTTATTGAAAATAAAGTAAATCACAAAAGATATAGGGCTGATCATATTTATGAGGAAATAACTAAAAAAAATTCCGCTGATATTAATATAAGAGATTTAGAACATTTTATGAAAAATGAAGTTAAAGAATATGATGGTTCAAAGACAGACTGAACAGAAATAAAACAATTTAATTTAATGTTTGAAACATTTCAAGGAGTTGTTGAATCTAATAAACAATCAATTTATTTGAGACCAGAAACTGCACAAGGTATTTTTGTTAATTTCAACAATATTCAAAGATCTTTAAGATTGAAACTACCTTTTGGTGTTGGTCAAATTGGAAAATCATTTAGAAATGAAGTAACACCAGGTAATTTCATTTTTAGAACTAGAGAATTTGAACAAATGGAATTAGAATTTTTTACCTTTCCAGAACAAAGTTTAGAAGACTATAATTATTATGTTAATAAATCATATCAATTTATTGTATCGTTAGGTATTAAGAAAGAGTCATTAAAAATAAGAGTGCACAATGAAGAAGAACTAGCTCATTATTCAGGTGCAACAAGTGATATTGAATTTTTATATCCTTTTGGTTGAGGAGAAATTATGGGAATTTCTCATAGAGGTAATTATGATTTGACATCTCACAATAAATATTCAAATATTAAATTGCAATATCTAGACCCAAGTAATAATAATTTTATGGTGCCGACAGTTATTGAACCTTCAGTAGGAGTGGATAGATTGTTACTTGCAATTTTGGTAGATTCATACAATGTTGAAAATATAGAAAATAGTGAACGTATTGTTTTAAAGATAGATAAAAATTTAGCTCCATACAAGGTTGCAATTTTACCACTTGTAAAAAAATTATCTAAAGAATCTTTGGAAATTTATTACAAGTTAATCGAGAATGATATTGATGCCACTTTTGATGAAACGGGATCGATTGGAAAAAGATACCGGAGACAAGATTCAATTGGAACTTATTATTCAATAACGTTTGATTATGATTCATTGGACGATAAGAAAATAACTATTAGAAATAGAGATACCATGGAACAAGAAAGAATATTAATTTCTGAAATAAAGGAATATATAAAATAGAAAGGTTAATTTGAATTCATCAATAATTAATGAAATACTACATAAATCAGACATTGTTGAAGTAATCAGTGAATTTATTAATCTATCCAAAACAGGAAAAAATTATAAAGGGATTTGTACTGTTCATAATGACACTTCACCATCATTATCTGTCTCTGAAGAAAAACAATTTTTTAAATGTTTTTCATGTGGAATTTCTGGCAATGTAATTTCTTTTTTAGAAAAGTTTCAAGGAATGTCCAAAAAAGACTCAATTATATTTTTGGCCCAGAAGTATGATATAAATTATAAATCATTTGATCATATCGAAAATACTAGATATAATGAAAATCAAAAAAAAATTATAAAAGTTCTTGTTGATGCAACTAATAAATTTTCTTATGATATAACTTTTCAAGAAAATAGTAAGGCAATAAATTTTCTAAAAGTAAGAAATCTAAATTCTGATATCCAAAATATGTTTTCTATTGGATATGCTAAACCATCAAACACAGAAGGCTACAAAGATTTTCTACTTAAAAAAGATAATGATATATCTACCATGATAAATGCCTCATTAATTAATGAAAAAGAAAATCAAACCATTTCAGATAGAATAATTTTTCCGATTAAAAATGATTTTGGAGATATTGTAGGTTTATCAGCAAGAACACTAGACCCTTCTGAAAAAAATTATAAATATATTAATTCCAGCGACTCAATTGTTTTTAATAAATCATCAATCATTTATAATTTTTGGAGAGCAAAAGAAGTTAGCAAGGAATTATATTTGGTTGAAGGATTTATGGATGTTATCGCTTTTGCCAGGGTAGGTTTATATAATTCAATAGCTTTAATGGGAACATCGATTTCTGAAATTCATACAAAAAAATTGAAAAACCATTCTATTGTACTCTTTTTAGACAATGACACGGCAGGATTAAATGCCACACTAAAATCAATATTTTTCTTATTTAAAGTAAATATAGATGTGAATGTAATTCGTAATAGTTCAATATATGACCCTGATGAATTCCTCAATACAAATGGAGAAAAACAATTTCTAAATTTATTAAATGAAAGAATATCAGGTATTGAGTTTATTTATCAACATTTATTAAAAACAATTGATCTGAGTAATTCAAATAATATTAAACCATTCATCAATAAATTAAATAACTATTTGAAATTGTGTGATCAAATTATAAAATCACAATATTCAAATAAAATTTCTAATTTACTAAACATTGATATTTTGGAAATTAATAAAATTTTAAATATTACATCTTTTGATGGAGACAGGCAAAATAGAACAATTTTAAAAAAGAATGTTACAAATGGTGTAAAAGATAATAAAATTAAAGATACTTACATATTTATTAATATTAATAGATTACTGTTAGGCATGTTGAAGAACCCTAAACTTATTGAAATTTATTTATCTGAAAAACCATTTTTAGGAACCTCTAAATATATGCAACTAGCTTCATATATCATGAGTAAAAAAGATGATAGTTTCGTTGAAAATGAACAACTTGAATTAGAGCTTAAGGAAATTGAAAAAACTAAAAATTACCCGAAGACTAACGAAGAGTTTTTGGAAACAATTGAAAATATTCAAAAAGATAAAGTGAACATTAAATTGAATCAGAATAATATTAAACTAAAGAATATTTTGGCCAAAAATCCTGATGATCAGTTGATTCCAAAAATATTACAAAGTTCAATTAAGGCAAAGAAAGTCAAATAGAGGAAAAAATGAAAAAAACTACAACTACCACTAAAAATAAGGTTTCAACTTTAAAAGAAAAATCGGATATGAAAGCAAAAAATATCCCAAAAGTTAAAAATGAACTTAAACCCCAAAATAAATCTATAAAAGAAAAGACAATTAAAGAAGATTTAAGTAAATTTACTTTTGTAGTAAGTTTACTACAAAAAGAAATAAAGAAAAATGTCAAGAAAAATCCAGAAAATAAATATATTTCTCAAGACAATATATTTAAATTTTTGGATAGAAAAAAACTGGAAATTGATGACAATGACCTTGATGATTTAATGCTTCATTTAATTGAAAAGAAAATAATAAGTTCCGATACAGATGCTTTTGATTTAACCGAATCAACAATTGATGATTTTACTGATGAAGGAATAAAAATTGATGATACAGATGAGTTAATAATTGATACAGATGAGTTAGAGATATTAGATGACGGATTGGAATTAAAAAACTATGATGATACAGATGAACTATTTATAAGCAATAACATTAAGCATGTTAGAGTTTTAGATAAAAATATGAAAAATAAATTATCTGAAACTAGTGATATTGTCAAGTGATATATGCGTTGAATTGGTAAATATGGACAATTATTAACTGCAGAGGAAGAAATAGATTTAGCAAAAAGAATTGAAAAAGGTGGTCGTGATGGAAAAAAAGCTAAAGAAATTTTAATTAGAAGAAATTTAAGACTAGTTATTAATAATGCTAAGAAATATAAAAATAGAGGGTTGTCTTTTATAGATCTTATTTCTGAGGGAAATGCCGGAATAATTAAGGCAGTTTCAAAATATGATTGACGAAAAGGTTTTAAGTTTTCGACATATGCAACTTGATGAATTAGACAAGCAATTACAAGGGCAGTTGCAGATCAAGCTAGAACGATAAGAGTTCCTGTTCATATGGTTGAGACAATAAATAAAATTATTAAAATCAAAAGAGAATTGCAACAAGAATTAAACGAAGCTCCAACTGATCAACAAATAGCTGAGAGATACGGTGAAGATTTTACTGCCGAAAAAGTTCAATATATTCGTCGCATTAATATCGATCCAATATCTTTAGATAAACCTATTGGTAAAGAAGATGATTCATCATTTAGTGATTTTATCAAGGACAATAATGTTATTTCTCCTGTTGATTATGCAGCACAAGAAGAATTGTCTGCTATTCTTGAAGAAATGATTGAATCTCACCTGGATGATTTTGAAAAAGAAATAATTCAGAAGAGATACGGGATTGGTTTAGATGCCAATGGGATTAAAATTAAAACACATACTTTGGATGAAATTGCTCAACAACTCGGTTATACAAGAGAAAAAGTTAGACAAATTGAAACAAAAGTTTTGAGAAAATTAAAGCACCCTCAAAGAAGAAAAAAACTTAAAGACTTTTATCAAAATGAAAATCAATAATCAAAAAGAATTAATAAATTTAATCGAAAAAGAATTTCCTCTTGCCTCTCAAGAATCTTGAGATTTTGGAGGTTTTTCTTTTATTTCTAAAAAACAAGAAATAAAAAAAGTTTTAATTTGTTTGGATATAGATAAAAAAGTCATTTTAAAGGCCATTAAAGATGATGTTGATTTAATTCTGTCTCATCATCCATTTTGTTTTGCTTCGACAAAAGAGGAGGCAATTAAGATTGATTCATCCAAAGAAGAATTATTTAATCTAGTTGAGTCAAATAATATTTCTACATATTCTTTACACACATCTTTTGATTCCAATATTAAAGGCACTGATTATTATTTGCTAAAAAAATTGAATTTACTCGACAATATCGTTAAGAGATATAAGTTTAATTCGGTTGTTAATTACTCATTATCATTTAAGTCATTAGTTGATCTTATTAAAGAAAAAACTTCATCAAATTATTTTATTTCAAATTGAAATGATCATCATAATAAAATAATTAAAAATGTCTATTTTGCTCCAGGAGCTGGCGATGTATATGAATTTATGAAACATAACAAAGAACTTAATTGTGATTTATTAGTGACGTCAGACATGAAATGAAATGAGCAATTAGTTTTAGAAAATTTAGGTCTAAAATTTTTAATTATCTCACATCAAATTGAAGAAGTTTTCATTGATGGAATGAATGATTTTTTTGCAGAAAAGGAAGTAGATAATATTGAAATAATTTTGGAATACAAGGAAACTTTTTTAATAAAGTTTTAATTATCTTTAATGTCTTTTCACTATTGCATATATAATTAAAAAATGGATTTAATAAATTGATTTCCTGGCCATATGGCAAAGGCATTTAATGATATAAAAGATAAGCAAGATATTGTTGATTGTTTTATAGTGCTTTTGGATGGTAGAGTTCCGCTTTCTTCATATAATGATGAGTTTGATAAAATTGGTCCCAGAAAACCAAGATTATTTGTTTTTACTAAAAGTGATTATACAAATATTGATAAACTAAATAAATTACTACCAAAATTTGAAAATGAATATGATATGTCAATAGTTGTAAATTTAAAAAAAACACAATCAAGAAAAAGAATTTTGGATAAATTGGAACAAGTTTTATTTAACAAAAGAGAGAAAGATAAGAAAAAAGGTTTGTTGAAACCAAGATTGAGATGTTTTGTAATTGGTATGCCTAATGTTGGTAAATCAACAATGATTAATCTTTTGGCACAGGCAAAAAAAACAAGGGTAGCTAATTTTGCAGGAACAACAAGATCACTTCAATGAATTGCAGCAGGAGAAATACAACTGTTAGATACTCCAGGAATTTTAATGCCCAAATTACTAAATCAAAGAGATGCATTAAAGTTGGTGGCAACTGGAGCAATTAAGGCAGAAGTTGTTAGTGATTTAGATTTTTATTATGAAATAATTAATTTAATTAATAAGCATGCTCCCGAAAAGTTTGATGAACTTGGTATTAAATATTGTGATGATGAAATTGGGAAATATAATGAATTGATAAAGTATACTAAAAATAAAAATCTGTTAATTAAAAATGGTCAACCTGATATTAATAAAGCACTTAAAATTATTAGACAACAAATTTTAAACTTTACTAATATTATTTGAGATTAATTAAAATAATATTAAAAAAGGAATAATCATTATATTATTAAATAATAATTAAATAAATGTCAGGAATATGAATGAAAATTAAAGCACAAGAATTATGAGAAGAATTATTTGGAGAACAGAAATTTGTGTTTGATTTTTCTAATAAATTAATTTTGAAATCAGAATTTCAGACAGATTCCTTATTTTCTTGAGATTTGGAAAATTATGATGTTGATGATGAAAAATTTTTTATTGCTAGTATTGAAGCAATAAAACTCAGAAATAAACAATCTATTTTTGAAATAGATGATAATAAATATATAGTCACAAAAAATCCTGATTATAGTTATTCAATTCTATCTACAACAAAAATAAATGATGAAAAATGTCCAATTAATTTTGACTTATTTTTAAATAATAAAATAAATAACTATGAAGAAAAGGATTATTCATTCATTATTATTGCAGTCAAAAAAATGAGTCAAGATATGTTAAATATTTTTAATAATTATATTATTGATTATTTAAAAAATTATAAAGAATTATTATCTTTTGATCTAGATAATGCTAATTTTTCAAGAACAGAACTAAGATTTCAGTTTCAAAATAATGATGACTTTAATACAAAAAAAGCCTTGGACATTTCTTTAACAATTTCTTCACTAATGCCATTAATAATTCATCGTTTATCACTGACTTCAATTGAATTATGAATACAAAATGATTTAACTGATTCTAACAAATTTTTTAATATATTTGTTACTTCTACTAGAGCATTTGAAAATAATTTTAAACTCAAAGAAATGGAAATATTGGGAATGATTACTTCATTTGAAAATTCAATTTTTGTTGATGAAGAATCAAAAAAACAAATTGAGAAAAAAGGGATTTTTTCAGATAGTTTTGTTAAAGCTAAAAATTCAGGAACTGAAGGGGTTTACCAGTATAAATTTTTAAGAAGCGATATTGCTGAGTACAACAAAATCATTTTTAATAAAAAGTCTTAAGTTATTTTCTTGAAATGATTTAGAATTATTCCGCCTGCAACAGCTACATTTAATGATTCATAATTAATAGAAATATAAATTTTTTCATCAACCAATTTTTCTACAGGGAATTCAATTCCGCTAGCTTCATTTCCTAAAATAACAATGTTCTTCTCTTGTTTTTCAGATTTATCAAATTCAATTGAATTTTTTCCTAGTATCGCACCATAAACTTTATACCCATTCTTTTTATGTTCTTTTATTCAACTAACAGAATCATCAATATTAAAACAATTAATTGTAAATATTGCACCCTGTGAAGCTCTAAGCACTTTAGCATTATATAAATCAACTCCCTCAATAACAACATCATTATAACCAAATGCCTTTGCTGTCCTAATTAAAGTTCCTAAATTTCCAGGATCATTAATTTTATTTAACAAAAGAATATTTGAACCAACATTTTTGAGCTTTACCATTCTACATATAGCTATCACGTTTTGTGGGGTCACTGTTGTAGAAAGTTTTTTTATTTCACTTTCTCGACAATAAAGGGTATCTTGAAAATCAAAAAATTTCTCTGTTGAGATAATTGTAATTATGATATTTGCCTTTAGTGCTTCTTCAACTAGATGCTTTCCTTCAATGATGTAAGTAGATGTTTCTTGGCGATATTTTTTTTGTAGCAATTTTTTATATTCAATTATTTCATTTTTAGTTAAGTAATCTTTATGTGTCTCGGCTAAGTATTCTCTATTATTCATCATAATCCTCTAATAAATAATTTCTTCCTTTTTGACTTTCGAATAGTGAAAGATCCTTGAAGTTATTTTGCCTTAAGATTTCATATGTAACCAAGCTAACACTATTTGCAAGATTTAAACTTCGACATTTGTCAGTCATTGGTATTCTTAGACAAGTATCAATATTATTAGAAAGTATCTCCTTAGGAATACCTGTTGATTCCCTTCCGAACATTATTCAAATGTCTTCATCATTAGTGTAATTGGGTTCAACATAATTTTTCATTCCATATCTAGTTATATAATAAATTTTTTTATTACCATTCTTTAATTCAAATTCTTCATAGTCATCATAAATATAATGCTCAATATCTGTAATTTCACGCCCTGCTGCTGCTCTTTTAATTAATGGATGATATAAATCAAAAGCTAGAGGTTTAATAATGTGAAGAATTGCATTAGTTGCATGACATGTTCTAATTATATTTCCGGTGTTAGGTGGTATCTCAGGTTGGTATAAAATAATATTAATCATAAATTTAATTATATATATTAATATTGAAATTATTATTTATAATATTAACATACATTAAATAAACAAAAGAGGTCATATGTCAACACAAGAAAAATATTTATTTGCAATTGATTTAGATGGTACTGTTCTTTCTGATTCTGTAACTAATGAAATACATCCAAAAACAATCAAAGGAATTAAGATGGCAATGAATAGAGGTCATGTTGTTTCTATAGTAACTGGTAGACCATGAGTTTCCACAAAAGAAATTTATGAAAAATTACAATTAGACACAATAGTTGGGAATATAAATGGAGCTCATATACATAATCCTTATGATCCATTTTTTATAGATTATATTAGATATGTCAATTTAAATGAGATGTTGTATATTCTAAATGATGAAAAATTAAAAAAAGTTACTAAGAATTATGCAATTGAAGGACCAGGATGAGTTCAATTAAAACATCGTGATGAAGAATTGGAACAGGTTTTTGGTTTTAATAAACTTCCAAAATTCTTGGATAGAATTGATTTAAATAAAATTCCTTTAAAACCAATGGGTGTAATTTTGGATATTGATTTCAATAAAGAAGGAAATGATAATCCCTCTGAATATAATAATGCCAAAAATTTAAAAATTTATTTGGAAAGAAGGTATGGTGATTTGGCTGAATTTAATTACTGATCAAAAAGTGATGACGATTCAAAAATTTTTGATATTACAGCTTTAGGTGTCTCAAAGTCAAAAGTTATTTCATTACTATTAAGATTCTATGATATTGATGTAGAAAACACAGTTGCAATTGGCGATGGATTCAATGATATCTCAATGTTAAAGCTAGTTAAGCACTCAGTAGCAATGGCGAATGCAGATCAAAATGTTAAGGATTCAGCAAGTTTTGTCTCAAAATTAACAAACAAAGAGGGTGGAGTTGGTGATTTCATTATTAATTTTTTGAATAATTTAGAAAATAAATAATATAATAAGTATGACTTTTTTATAAGTTATAAGGATTATCATGGCAAAACCACAAGCAAAAAAAACAGAAGTTAAAAAGGATGCAAAACCTATAAAATTTCTAGAATATACAAATGGAATTTTTGACAATAAAAATTTAATTGGTGTAGATGAAACGGGTGTTGGAGATTATTTAACACCATTAGTTGCTTGTGCTGCTTTTGTTGAATCAAATAACATAGATAAAATTAAAGCATTGGGAGTTACAGACTCAAAACTAATGACTGATAAAAAAATATTAGAGGTGTTTCCAAAATTAAAAGATCTTGTTATATTTAGAGTAAATCATTTAACTCAAAAGGGTTACAATAATTTAAATAAATATATGAACGCAAATGAATTAAAAATGTTTTTGCACATTAAATCAATCAATCACTTAGAATTGAAATTAAAAGTAAATAGTGATTTTACTATTATCGACCAATTTAGCAATGAGGCAAGTATTGTAAAATATTATACTAGTTTAGTTGAAGGAAAATTAACAGCAGAATCATTTTCAAAACCAGTAATGTTGTTAGAAAAAGCAGAATCAAAACATGTTTCTGTTGCTGCAGCTTCTGTTATAGCAAGATATCATTTTTTAAAAATGATGGAAGAACAAGACGAAGAATTGGAAATGAAAACACCTTTAGGAACAAATGAAATTGTTGAAAAATTTGCTATGGATTTTGTTTCAAACTATGGAAGAAAAGCTCTTTATTCTTTAGCAAAAATAAGTTTTAAAACAACAGAAAAAATAGATAAAATTATGGAAGGAAAAAAATCTTAATTATAAATTTCATATTTTAAGGTAAATTTAATTTTCAAAAGAATTTAATTAATTATTCATTATTATTTTTTTGCTTATATATTTATGTGTGATAAAATTAAATAGTTAAAATGAGTTCTAATGTCAAAACTAATAAGTAAAAATAAAATTGCTAATTTTGATTATGAAATAATTGAAAAATATGTTTGCGGAGTGTCATTGTTGGGTTGAGAAGTCAAGTCAATTAGGGCAAATAACGTTAACTTAAAAAATTCTTTTTGTTCATTTTTGAAAACTGAATTATGAATTTCTAATATGCATGTTTCTAAATATATGTTGGTAGAAGGCGATGAAGTCAGAGCAAGAAAATTATTACTTAAAAGAAGTGAATTGAATAAGATTTTAACAAAACAACAAAAATATAAGTATGCAATTGTTCCTTTGTCATTATTTTGAGAAAAAGGAAATATCAAACTAGAAATCGGTCTTGCAAAAGGACGAAATAAAGCTGATAAGCGTGCTTACATCATTGAACGTGATGCAAAAAAAAGTTTAAAAAATATTTTGTAAAAAATAAATGGGGATGTAATGGATTTGACATGTCTAAGGCTTGTTAATTTTGCAGTAGTGTAGTAGACTATAAATACTAAGGCTCTTTACAAACGGAAAAGAACAAAAAATCGAAGATTATTCTAATTTAGCATTTTCTTCAAACCAATCAAATCTAGTATTTGCTTAATTTAGCGACTAGTTATTATCATTGCTTTCCTTGGCTCTAATAATATTATTTTAGGATATGAAGGTGGATTTGATTAAAGCCTGAAGAATTATTAATCAACCTTTTATAATTAATTTTTGCTTATTTTAAGATTATTAAATTGTAATATAAAAATAACCTAAACTGTAGACGAATAACTTTGTTTTTTATTTGGACCCGGGTTCGACTCCCGGCATCTCCACCATTTGATTTAATATCACCAAAACTTAAAATGCTCTTAGTCAGTAAACTTTGAGATAAATCTAGGACACTCCAATAAAGGGGTGTTTTTTTATGTCCTAGTCTATTTATTTATTTATTTATTCAGAGCTTTTATTTGTCATTGTCTTTCATTAATAATATTTTCTTGATCATTGTAAATTATATTAATAAGTTTTACTGCATAATCAGAAGCTACTATTGCATGCTCTGGCATGTGACCAATTGAAATAGAATGACCAACAACCCTAAGACATGTTATTAAATCTCTCATTGCTATTTTTTCTAGCTAATTCATGAATTTTGAATGCTATCGTTCTAATATCATTGATTGTGGAATCATTTATTAGAAATTTCTTCATTACTTCAATAGAATTGTCAATCACTAATTTATCAGATTTCTCAAATTTCACAAACTTTAAAACATGATTAATTATATCTATCCCATATTTACATAAATCATTTTTTGAAGATGTTTTGTACATTTTAACTAATGTTTCTCTCAAAATATCATCATCTTCAATTTTAATTTTTCTTTTAATCATATTTAAATTTTATAGTAAATCTAATATCTCTAAAATAATTGATTCTTTATTAACACGTCAAGTAATTTCAAAAATATTATAAATTGGATAACCTCTTTTTTCAATAAAAGTTTGTTTATCAAATTCTTCAAGTATTTCGGGATTATTATCATCTCATTTGTGTAATTCAATTCCCAAAATAACCTTATCTAATTTCTTGTCAAAAATTGCAATGTCAATTCTCTTAGTGCCTATCTTATATCTTGTCATTAATGATAAATTGGTATTTGATAAAATATAATTCTCTAAAGTTGTGTGAACATCATTTTCAAATTTTGTATCAAATGATAATCATTTTTTTTCGCTCTCCACATTTCGATAAACATCATCGCAATGTTTGATAAATTCTTTGAAAAATTGGGCATTTAAATTTGTAGGTGATACTGACATATCGTCTGCCTTAAATGATTTGACAATTATCATTTTTTTCTTCGCTCTTGTAACTGCAACATTAAGTCTGTTTTTTCCGCCATCCATATTTAGTGGTCCAAATGAGTTTCTCATTTTTTTATCATTAGATGGTCTTGCATAAGCTATTGAAAGAATTACTAAATCCCCTTCATTTCCTTGAACATTTTCAAGATTTGTAATTATTATGTTTGATTCTCTCATTTTTAAGATCATTTCCTTGTTCTTGCTCGATAAAATTTTTGAGGTAATATGCTCTGATTGAGCTTCATTAAATGTAATTATTAAAATTTTCTTATACTTTAATAAATTTTCAGTAATTATTTCTATTATTTGTATAGCTTCTTCCTTATTAATTCTATTAACAAAATAACCATTAACATTTACAACTTGTAGTGCCTTTGAATCAAAACTTTTATTAAATGTTGCAATATTTAATTTATTATCATATATATGTTTGTTAGAAAAATCAATTAAATCCTGAGAGACGGAACGATAATGATTGTTTAATAAAATTTCATTCCAATTAGAAACAATTGCTCTCAATAATAATGAGTCAAGATCACTATATTTAATTTTGTAATTCCCATCTTCATCTTTTTCATCTTGATTATCTGTCTCATCTTCTTCATCTTCAACATATCTAGTATTAAAAAATGATGACGGTTTCAATTGTTTATCATCTCCTGCGACAATCTTAATGTTAGTTCTATATAAAAT
>JAGUQV010000109.1 GCA_030154525.1 Mycoplasmataceae bacterium
AAACACTTTGATGGTATTTAATGATATAAATTCCCATAGAATTCTTATGGAAAATTCTCAAAAAGATTATATAAATAATTTTGAAATCAAGAAATTAATCTTACCATTAAGCACTCAAAATAAAATAAAAGTTAAAAAAGATGTCTCTGTAGAAAATATTCAAGAAGATCTAAGAGAACTTATTCAAAGCTTCAAGTATGTAGACTTATCCGAACAACAAATTAGAAACAGACTAACTAATGTTTATAATTATGGAATAAGAACTTTAATAAAAGATAAAAAACTATCATATTGCTCATTTGAAGAATTCCCTAAACCTGAAAATGCTCATATAATCTCTAAGGAATCGCTTTTTAAAAACAAAGATGAAGAATCGCTTTTTAAATCAGCCGATCCATTTAATTGCTTAAGACTTTCGCCCAATATACATACATCATTCGATAATAATACAATCACGTTTACTCCTGAAGGAAAAATTATAGATGTTGATGGAAATGTTTTAGTTAATGATCCCATTCATGATATATTGTCATCTCCACAGAGAATGAAATACATCAATGAAAATTTTGAATATTGAAAACAGAATAAATGCAATAAATAATTAACAATAACTTTATTTACAGTCATTTACTTAATAAGATAAATATTATTTTGTTTATTAATATTGTTATAATTATTAAATATTTATTATACATAATAAAATATTGGAGCCATGTATGAAAATAATTAAAATTAAAATTGATAATTTCAAAACTTTTGACTCAGAAGAAATAATAGTAAATGAGCACTTAAATTATTTTGTTGGTATAAATGGAGTTGGTAAGAGCAATTTTTTAAAAGCAATTGAGATTTTTGGAAACGATGAAACAGATTTTAATAAAAATGCTAAGGACAATGATAGTGATATAAATATATCTTTTGAATTACAATTGAATCCTAAAGATATTGAATCTATTATTAAATTAGTTATTGAAGATTGATTAAATTACTTGATTATATTTTTAAATGATTTCAATGATGAAATTAAACCAGAAAAAAATCTTGATATATTTGAAAATGTTGGATTTAGTTCTTCCACACTAATACCTAAAAGAATTTTATCTAAAAAATTTGTCCAGAAATATCAACTCGGAAATATTGATAGCGAGATAAATTTTTCATATTTATGATCGTATATTCATGATGATTTTTTAAAAATAAAAGAATGTAATTGAGAAAACCATAAAGAATTTGTAAAAAGAAAATTAAAAGAATTGATTAATCAATTTGAAAACAAAAATCTTATTTTAATTAAGAGAATTTCAAAAGAAGAAAAACCATTATTTTTAGTCTCAAATGTTCTTGATATTTTAAATAATATAATATGTGACTTTTCAGATGTTTTCATTTTGAAGACACTAGATAATGGAAAAATATTTTTTAAAAGCAAAACAAATGAAAAAAAGAACATTTCATGATTAAGTATTTTTTGAAATTATAAAAATAATAATACATTAGAAATTGGAGATGAGAAATATTTTAAAATAGACTTAAGAAAATTAATAAATATTTTTGTTTGAAATAATAATTCAATAAATTTTAATGTGGATTTAAGGTTGGCAGAAAACATAAATAATGATTTTTTAAATAATTTGTTAAAAAATGTGGATATGAATGTACTTTCTCTAATTGAAGAAAATAAAATAAGCATTATAAGAAAAGAAAGTGAATTAAATAAACGCATCAATACTTTTATGTCAAAGTATTGAAGAGATTTTAAAAATGAAGATTTAGAAATGAGTATTAGAATAAGTAATGAATCAATAAATTTTATATTAAAAAATAAAGAAATTTACAATCATAGGGAGTTAACAAATGAATCAGATGGTTTTAAACAATTTTTATCAATTATGCTTTCATTGGATTTTTCAGCAAATAATAGTAATACTATCTTAATAATAGATGAGCCGGAAATTCATCTTCATCCTTCAAGTGTAATTTCTCTAAGAAATATGCTAAATGAAGCATCAAAAAACTATTTAAATTTTTTCATCGCTACACATAGTGTTAATATGATAGATAAGGATAATTTACAAACATTAAACTTAGTTACAAAACAATACCAAAACACTAAAATTACTAACTTGTTAACTAATGATGATTCAATAATTTTTCCTAACATTATTAAGCAGGCTTTTGGTACTGATATTTTTTCAGAATTTATCTTTAAAAAATATACATTTTTTGTAGAAGGGAGAACAGACAAAGTATTTTTGGAAAAATATTTTAAAGAATACAAAATATCTGCAAATATTCTAATTTATTATGGATCAAAAGGCATTGATTTTATCAATAATATGAAAGATAATTTTTATGACGAATATTTTGAAGATAATTGCTTTTTTATTTCCGACGCAGACAATGAAGGCAAGGAGATAAAAACAAAATTTATTAAAGTGTTTAGAAATATTAAAGCATTTACTTTATTAGATATTATTGGAGAAGATAATTCAACTATAGAATATTTATATTCAAAAACATTATTTGAACAATATGAAGAAAAGAAAAAGATGATTGAAGAAAAATGGGGGGAAATTGAAAATAAAAAATCTGATATGACAAACCATAAGTGGGATAAAGAAAAAGCAAAAAGCAAAAATTACAAAAGACCTTTATTTGAATTAAAAAAAGAGTTATCCGAAAAAGTAAAGAATGAAGACAACTTTGCTAAAATTTCTAATCCAATTTATATTGAAAAATTTACTGCATTTCTCAATGAACATTTGTTAAAATAATATTTTATCAAGCACTCCACTTATTTTTTTATATTCATCTGCTCCCTTGGTACTTAATCTCAATAATGGAAAATTATACAATTTTAATATTTCATCTTTCTTGGCATCTCTAACTTTTTGCTTTGCATTATTATCATGTGTTGAATATCCATCAACTTCAATAGCTAAAATTGGTCTCTTTGTTATTTTATTATAAATAATAAAATCGATATGACTTCAATTATTAGAAGCAAATTTAATCAGTTCAGGAAAATCTTTCAAGATAGTTTTATCTTTAATTAATAAATTTAAGGAATATTCAAATGTAATATCTAAGCTAGGATAATCTTTAATTACTTTACTCAGAAATAGATAGAATATATTTTCAGAATCATACTGAGAAATTTTAGTTGAGTTTTTGAGAAGCATTTCTCTTTCATTTTTATATTGTGAATATAATAAATCAAATATTGATTCTACTCTTATTTGCATATTAGCATTATTTTTATTTATATATCTAATATACTCAGCAAGATCATCAATAATATTTGTTTGTTGCTTTTCACTAATTTTTAATTGTTTTTTATTTCAATTAGTGACTAAAATAAATTTATTTTTTGCTCGTGAAACAGCAACATTTATTAATTCATGATTGTTTACGAAATTGCTAATTTGGTTATCTGTAGTTGAAAAAATAATAGCATCTTTTTCATTACCTTGTATTTTATGCACTGTATAAACAGCTTCAATTTCGCCCTTCAATTCGTCATTTATTTTCTCACATTGTCTTTTATAAGGAGTAATTATTCCTATTTTATTTTTTTGCATATTTTTAAAATACAAATCTTCTAAAATTAATTTTATTGTATCGATTTCTCTTAAATTGGAAGTTCCTTCTAATTTGGACCAAGTTGCATGATTTCCAATGGGTGTTTGTTGAAGTTCAAGAATATTTTTTTCTCCCTTATCTTTGGTCATAATTATTAGTTCGTTATTATAAAATTTTTTATTACAAAAATTTATTATTTGCGGATGACAACGATAGTGTTCTCTTAGCATTACTTTTTTAATGCTTGGATTACTTTTTATAATCAAAGAAAGGAAGTTATTAGAAGAATCATTGTAAAATCTTGGAATTATATCTTGGTATCTTTGATATATTTTTGCTCCTTCTTTTTCATATTCATTAATTTGTTGAAGTTGTTTATCATCACCAACAATAACTAAGTTTTTGGCTCTTGATAAAATTGGAAGTGTGTTAAACAATCTCGTTTGTGAAGCTTCATCCATAATTACATAATCAAAAATAAACTGATTACCCAATGTATCAAATGCTGAATGATTGGGGCTTAGAATTATTGGATATTCTTTAACAAAACCTTCTGATCTATCATTTCTTCATAAATCATCAATTTCAAATTGCTTTCTTTTAAGGTTTTTACTATATTTTAAAAAAATGTTTTTCTTAAGAACCTTAAAGGACTAAAAATAAAATTCATCTGTTATTTTTTTCTCATCATTAAGCAATAATCAATCTTTATTTGTTTTTATTATTTTTTCTAGTTCAATTATCTTATTTTTATAAAAAAGAAATTTTAAAGAATTTGAACTATTGATTTTAGAGATTTTTATTTTATATTTAAAATATGCTTTAATTCTTGTAAATATAGATATTTTTTTATCTTTATTTTCTCTAATTATTTTTTCATAAATATTTATCAAAGAAATTATTTTATTTGAAGGAAAGTTACTGATACTATCATCAAAGGTTCTAGCCTCATTATATATATCATCAAAATATGAAAATTCTAATTTTGCTTCATTCAATTCATGTGTGTATTTTGCAATCAATTCTTTTTTTATAAAAAGCTCTTTTAGTTTTGCAAATGTTTTACTAAAATATACACGATCTTTTAATTCAAAATTTCAATTTAAAATTTCTTTTGGATATTCTTTGATTTGCGAATCCAAAAAACGTTCTTTATTTGTACCACTCCCTAAAAAGGCTATTAAAAAGTCTAAACCATATTCTTCCATTTTTTCTTTTATATTTTCAATCGCTTTATTGTTATTAGAGATGATTAACATATTTTTATCTCTTATTAGCAAGTTAGCAATGATATTTAATATAGTTTGTGTCTT
>JAGUQV010000131.1 GCA_030154525.1 Mycoplasmataceae bacterium
GAGTGGAGCCTCAAACAGAAACTGTGTGAAGACAAGCTACAAATTATAAAGTTCCACGTCTTGTTTTTGTTAATAAAATGGATAAAGCTGGAGCAAATTTTGAAAATGCTGTTTTATCTGTTAGAAAATTATTGGGTGGAAATGCCGTTCCAATTCAATGAAATATGGGTTCTGAATCAGATTATATTGGTCATATTGATTTAGTGGAGATGAAAGCATGAGAGTTTGACGGAGCTCCTGATGAAATAGGGAAAGAAATTCCTATTCCAGATCATTTAAAAGACATTGCTATTCTAAAAAGAAATGAACTAGTTGAAGCGGTTTCTGATTTTGATGAGCAACTAATGATGGATCTTTTAGAAGGTATTGAAATTGATGCAACTAGGTTAAAATCAATAATAAGAAAAGCTACTTTGACATCAGAATTCTTTCCAGCAGTTTGTGGAACATCTTTTAAAAACAAGGGTGTTAAAGCAATGATTGATGCAGTTGTTGACTATTTACCTTCTCCACTTGATGTCCCACCTATTAAGGGACATCTAGATGACAAGGAAGTTGAAATGCCAGTAAGTGATGAAGCAGATTTTTCTGCATTAGCTTTCAAAATAATGACAGATCCATATGTTGGAACATTAACTTTTTTTAGAGTTTATTCTGGTGTTCTTTCTAAGGGTTCTTATGTTTACAATTCAACTAAAGAGCAAAAAGAGAGAATTGGTAGAATTCTTGAAATGCATGCGAATAATAGAGAAGAAATTGATGAAGTTAGAACCGGAGATATTGCAGCAGCTGTTGGTTTAAAAAACACAACTACAGGTGATACACTTGTTGCTGAAGGTAAACCTAGAATCATTCTTGAAAAAATGAATTTCCCAGAACCAGTTATTTCACAGGCTTTGGAACCCGCTTCAAAAGCTGCAACAGAAAAACTGTCTTTAGGTTTACAAAAATTAGCTGCAGAAGATCCAACATTTAGAACATACACAGATGAAGAAACAGGACAAACAATTATAGCTGGTATGGGTGAGTTACACTTGGAAATTATTGTTGATCGTCTAAAAAGAGAGTTTGGAGTTGAAGGAAATGTGGGTGCACCACAAGTCGCTTATAGAGAAACAATTACTAAAAAAGCTGATATTGAAGGAAAACATATCAAGCAATCTGGTGGTAAGGGACAATATGGTCATGTTTGAATTACTTTTGAACCAAATGAAGATAAAGGATTTGAATTTGTTGACAAGATTGTTGGTGGTAAAATACCTAAAGAATATATTAAGTCTATTCAAAAAGGTCTTGAAGAAAAAATGTCATCAGGTATTTTAGCTGGTTATCCAATGATTGATATTAAAGCTACTTTATTTGATGGATCTTATCATGATGTCGATTCTTCAGAGATGGCTTACAAAATTGCTGCTTCTAAAGCTTTAACTAATGGTAAAGAACAATTATCAGCTGTAATTTTAGAACCGATAATGGATGTTTCAATTATTGTTCCTGAGGAATACTTTGGAGATATAATGGGAGATGTTTCTCGTCGTAGAGGTCAAATTAAAACAAATGAAACACGTCAAGATGGAGCTTCAGTAATTAAGGCTGGTATTCCTTTAAGATTTCTCTTATACACATCTCCGAGCCCACGAGACGCTCATGAA
>JAGUQV010000144.1 GCA_030154525.1 Mycoplasmataceae bacterium
ATGGGAATGTTTTGATTTATAAATTTAATGAATGAGAACCACTGGATGATAGTGCAGCAAATAATTTAAAGAAATATTTTAATAGTAGAGATGACTTATCGTGAATATCAGGTATTAATAATTTTGTTAATCCAATTTCGGGTGTTTATAAAATTGTAAATCCAAAGGTAGATTTTTTTTATAAAAATGATATATTTTCACCGAATAGTATTAATTTTTTTGATCATAATGTATCTTTAAATCAAGAAGCTAAAATTACTAAAAACCACTATAAAGAAAAAAACCATTTTATAGCAAATGAGAATTCTCTTTTATTTTCAGTTTTCAAAATAAAAGGAAATATTGGCGGACCTTTAAATGAAGATTTGTATGTTTCTTTTAATAATAGTATTCTTAATACATTATCATCAGATAATAATGAGAATATTTATCGTCAATTTGACAAAACTTTAAAATCTATTGAAAAATTGCCATATGATATAAATAAACCAGAAACTCTAACATCAATCAAGAAACTAATAATTACTGATTTAGACCAATCATTAAAAGTTGTATTTGATAAAATATATTCCGCAGTAAATGAAAAAGGTTGAAAAACAGTTCTAACATTAGATAATGAAACCCATGGTCCAGTTGATGTAGTTGATGTGGATAGAAAATCATTCGAAGATGAAGTAAAAATATTTCTGTTTTATACATATGGTTTAAATAAAATTAATAATGACTATAATAAATTTAATAATAAAGAATTATTTTTTGATTCTGTTAAAAACAATAATATTAATCTTTTTTTAGGCTCAAACTTCAAATTAAATGAAGCACATAAAGATCAAAATGGTGGTTTATTAATAAAGTCTTTTGATCAAAATTTACAATACAATGTTTTTATTAATAACGGAGAAAAAATTCCTGCATTAGCTGTTTCAGCATCATGAACAATTATTAATATATTGATTTTATCTGTCGCAGTGATTATTTATTATAAAAGAGATTTTGTATAATGAATAATAATATTAAAAAAAACAAAGACACACTTATTGATGTTGATGTAAATAAAGTTGAAATTACAGAATTTAAAGATTCTCATTTATCAGAAATAAATTTTAAAAAATCTGAGGAAGCTTTATCTTTTCTTAGAGAGAATAATATCCTTTCCCAATTCGAATATAATCAAAAACTGTCATTATTGAAAAGAAAAAACAACAATATACATGTAAAATCTAAATATAATCCAGAAGATCACAAAATACTGATATCTGTTGAAAATTTAACTAAACATTATTCAAAGCGAAAAAATCCTGCTGTCGATAATATTTCTTTTAATATTAGAGAGGGTGAGTTTCATGCTTTTATTGGTGCCAATGGCGCAGGTAAAACAACAACAATAAAAGCGATTGTCGGTGCTTATTCAAGGTATCAAGGCAAAATATTGATAGATGGTCAAAGGAATGATACTGTCAAAGCCAAAAGGAGAATAGGTTATGTTCCTGAGTCAGCAATTTTTCCTAAAGAATTTACAACTAGAGACTATTTAGAGTCAATGTCAATAATGTCAGGTTTGTCATCTGCTGATGCAAAAAAATTCACAACACAAAAATTGGAAGAGCTAAATATGCTCGAGCTACAACATAAAAAACCTGTATCGTTTTCTTCTGGTCAAAAGAAAAAAATTCTTTTAGCTCAAGCAATGGTTCACAATCCTGATATTTTGATTATGGATGAACCGGCCGCAAATTTAGATCCATTTGCAAGATCAGAGCTTTTTGCCATTCTAGAGAAGTATCGAAAAGATGGTAAATCAATATTTATTTCTTCTCATATTCTGTCAGAAGTTGACAAATATGCTGATACCGCAACTATTTTAGATGGTGGTAAAATTGTATTCCATTCTAAATTAGATGGAAATGAAAATCTAGAAGAACTTTATTCAAAATATGTTATCTTAGGATCAGTAGATACTAATTCAGAAGCAAAAAGTTAATTTAAATAGTATTGTTAATTAAACAGCAAGAGATTTTTTAACAAATGCATCTAGTCTTGATGATTTTCTTGAACCATTATTTTTGTGAAAAACACCTTTTGAAACAGATGTATTTATTAATTTGTGTGCATCAGAAACAATTTCTTTAACTTTAGGATTTTTCTCAATAGAAGCAATTTTAGCTTTTTTAATAGCTCCTCTAACACGAGATTTCATCATAGCATTTGCAACTCTTGCCTTTTCATTAGTTTTAATTCTTGTCATTTTAGATTTTATATTTGCCATTTTTATTTCTTTCCAGTTATTTTGCAATATTTAATATTGAGTAAAAAAATTATATCAAAATTATATATTTTTGTATTAAAATATTTTATGGAGACATAATGGATTTTGAAAAAGTTAAATATATAATAGGCATATCAATTTCAATGCTTTTCATATTGGCACTTTTAATTTTCTTTTTTGTTAGATTTCTCAATAAAAGAATGCCAAAAGAAAGCTATACCGATAAATTAGGTAGAGAAGCAGAAAACAAAATTAATAAAATAATTAAATCATGAGCAGATCGTAATAATGCACATTATATTTCTTCATCAATGTTCAAATATGATAAAAATAAAATTTTTGAAGTAGATGGTATTTTAATTACTGCAAGAGCCTTAATAATTGTTGAAATTAAAAACATCAATGGTGTAATTGAGGGAAAAGGCCTTGAAAAGACTTGATTTAAAATTTTAGGAACAAAAAGACACGAGATTAGAAATCCTATTATTCAAAATGAAAAACACATTGAACACATTTTAGCAATAACTAAATTAAAGGTTCCGATGCTTTCATTAATTGTTTTTGATAATCGAACAGAAGCGTTGAATTGCTCAGATGTCCCACCTCACGTTATTGTTATAAAAGTCAATGATTTAGAAACATCACTTAATGAAATTAACGATCAATTAATGCCAAAAATAAATATGGCTGAAATTCAGCAAATTTACTATTCTTTATCAGAGCATGTAACTTCTGAACCAGAAGATTATAAAATGTTGCTATCTTTCGGTAAAGAAAAAGATAATAATGATTTTACAATTTAAACATAATGAAAAATTAGTTGATGTATATGTAACAAGAAAAAAAATTAAGAATATCTATATTAAATTAGATCAAGACAATAAAATAGTTGTATCCGCTCCAAAAATATCAACAAAATTCTTCATCCAAAAATTTGTAAGCGAACATTTTGATAAATTTGCTGTTCTGCAAGAAACAAATGATGAAAGACATTATATTAATTTTGATAATAAAACATTTTATTTATTTGGTGAAATAGTTCATTATGAAATATTGAATAAAATTTCAAGAGATAATGAAATTATTGAATATTTATTATTTAATAATAAAAAATATAAGTTAGGTAAGAAAACTATAAAGGAAGTCATTTTTAACATTTATAAAAAATATCTTTATTTATATTTAGTAATAGCACAATCAAAATATGAAAAAATTATGAATGTTGAAACACATCAAATATTAATTAGAATAAAGCAAAGTGCATGAGCTTCAAATTACGTTAAAGACAAAAAAATATTTTATAGTACAAAATTAGCTGCATACTCTCATTCAACAATTAATTATGTTATTGTTCATGAATTAGCTCATGCCGAACATTCCAATCATTCAAAAGAATTTTGGAAAAAAGTTTCTGAATATGAGCAAAATTATTCTGAAATTAAAAAGAAATTAAAATCTTTCATTTATTTTTAAATAATATCATTATAATTTTAACAATATGGAATTAAAAAAAGAAATTGAATCTATTAAATCTATTGAAGATTTGAAAAATATAAAAAATAAAATTTATGGTAAAGAAGGAATTATTTTTGCACTCCAAAAAAAATTAAAAGATGCATCTATTGAAGATAAATCAAAAATTGGAATTGAGATTACTAAAATAAAAGATGAAGCATCAAGATTGTTAGAAGCACAATTAATTATTATTGCGAATTTAGAGGTTGAAAATAAAATAAATGATGATATGAATGACATCTTTGAACATTCAGAAGATAATTTTTTTGTCCACCCTCTAACTTTAATTGAAGCTCGTTTTAGACAATGGTTTTTACAAAACTCTTATCTTGAAAACCAAGGAATTGAAATTGAATCAGATAAGTATAATTTTGAGAAGTTAAACATTCCACAAAATCATCCTTCTAGAGATATGCAGGACACCTTATATATTAATAAAGAAAATTTATTAAGAACTCATAATACAGGTTTAACAGCAAGAGTTTTAGAACAGTATAAGAATAAAAGTTTTTCTGCTTTTACTATTGGTAAAGTTTATCGTAATGATGAAGATGATCAGACTCATTCACATCAATTTTCACAAGTTGATTTAGTTTCGGTTGGAGACCTGAATATTGAAAATTTAATCTGATCATTAAAATCTCTTTTATCACATGTTTTTGAAGAAGATGTGGAAATTAGATTAAGACCTTCTTTTTTCCCCTTCACTGAACCATCAATGGAAGTAGATGTTTTTTTTAAAGATAAGTGAATTGAAATATTGGGTGCTGGAATGTTAAATGAAAAGATATTGAAAATAGCAGGTTACACTAATGACCTAAACGGGTTTGCAGCAGGAATTGGTGTTGAGCGAGTTGCAATGATTAAATATGGAATTAATGACATTAGAGAATTTTATAAAAATGATTTAAGATTCCTAAAGCAATTTAAATATTAAGGTACATAAAAAAAGATTGAGGAACAGATGTTATTTTCAGAAAACAAATTAAGAGAAATAGCTTCTCTTAGCAAAAAAATAAAAACAGAAGAAATACTTAATGCAATTAATAGCATTGGTTTTGAAGTTGAATCTTGCAAAAAAATTAGTGATGTTCATGGTATAAAATTTGGCCATGTTTTAAAAACATACAAAAATTCTAACAGTGATAATTTAAATGTTTGTGAAATTGAATTCGAAGATAAAGTTAGAATTATTCAAACTACTGCCACCAATGTTAAAGAAGGGGATTACTTAATTGCTTTTGTTCCTGGTTCTGGAGTCAATGGAATAACTTTTCAGGCAAAAGAAATGAAAGGGATTGTTTCAGAAGGAATGTTGGCTTCATTTGATGAATTAGGATTTGCATCTAAATTGTTAAGAGAAAGTTGAAGAGACCAAATTTTTATTTTTGATAAAGTATCGCTTAAGTCTGATCCAATAAAAGAATTAGATCTGGATGATAATATTATTGATATTTCTATTTTAACTAATCGTTCAGATGCAAATTCATATTTAATTATGGGATTAGAAATATCAGCATACTTTAAAACTAAAAAATCAATCATTGAAGAAAAATTATCAACTAAAAAATCACTTATCAAGATAACTGGCAATAATGAAAACTATATTTCAGGAATTGAATTAGATGCTAATAATTTTAAAATGAATATAAACGATATTGTTTTGTTGCTCAAAACAAATATAGAATTAGAAAATGATATTATTGATTTTTCATCATTAACATTAATCATGACAGGAGTTTCATCAAGAGTTTATAATGCTCAAAAAATATCTGGAGAAATTAGTTTAAGTAATGAAAAAAACTTTGTATTAAATGATATAAAATTTAAAAATGCTCTTGTTGTAAAAAACGAAAAAAATATTTGCTCACTCGCTGGTGTTATAGAGAATGAAAATTTTAAATATAAAGATGGTGATGAAAAAGCGTTGTTTGAACTTTCATCCTTTGATTCAAAAGATGTAAGGGATTCAATGAGAAATTCTAAAATCTTTAACAATTCATCTATTAACTGTTCAAAGAAAGTTTCTCTAGGTTCAATTGAATTGGCTTATAAATTTATATCTATAAAATTTCCATCAATATCTAACCATATAAATGCAATTAAACCGGATAAAAAAATAATTAATTTTAATAAAAATTACCTGAATAAATATGCAGGTTTTGAAATTACAAAATCCTCAAAATACCAGGATGTATTAATTTCACTTACAATTTTAGGATTTGAAATAACAAATGATAAAATAATTATTCCCTCATATCGACACGACATTGAGACAATGCAAGATTTTGTTGAGGAAGTTTTTAGGTTTTATGGATTAAATAATTTTACACCATCACAGCCAATAACAAAATTTAACGCAGTATCAGTTATCAAAGACTATCCATTTATTTGTTCAATGATGGGTTATATCCAATTTTGAACATATACTTTGGTAAATAAAGATAAAAATATTTTTAATCCATTTGCATTTAGTGAAAAAATATCACTTTTAACATATGTTTCAGAAGAACATAATTCTATTAGAAATTCTATAGCTCCTTCTTTAAATGAAATTTATTCTTATAATAAGAAAAGAAAAATAAACGAAATTAATTTCTTCGACACAGGAATGATCAATAATAATAAAGCAGTTTGTATAGCTTCTGATATCAAAACATATTCAGAAATTAAAAAAGATATCTTCAAAATATATGGAAAAATATTATCAATAAAATACTTAGATTTTGATTTTTTACATCCCAACTACAATGCAGGTTTATTTGATGGAAACACCCAAGTTGGTTGAATTGGTAAAATGCATCCAAAAATAACAAATAATAATATCATTTTTGCCGAAATAATAATTAATGAAAATTTTAAGCAGGATAATAAATTTCTTGATTATAGTAATGAACCTCTAAAGGAAAGGGATATTACTATTTCTCTTAAGAAAAATGAAACAATTGAAAAACATATGATTGAATTTAAAAAAATTAGTGGAATATATGAGATAAAAAAAATTGACACCTTTATTAAAGGCGAAATTACCAATGTTACATTTAGAATCAAAATGGAAAATGCATCACTTATTGAATTTAATAAAAAATTCATTAATTAAAATATAATGAATTTAATGAAAAAAATAACTTTTGCTGCAGTTGAATCATTTACAGGAGGAATGTTTTCCTCAAAAATTGTTTCAATTCCTGGAGCAAGCACTTTCTTTAAAGGATCATTAATTGCTTATAACAATGAAATTAAGAAAAAATTGGGTGTCAATATTTCTAATGGAGTAATCAATTATGATGTCGCTAAAGAACTTGCCTTAAAAGGTAAAGAATACTTTGATGTTGACTATTGTTTCTCTTTTACAGGCAACGCGGGACCTATACCAATGGAATCAAAAGAAATTGGATTGGTTTTTATTGCACTCAATGATCAAGTTTTTGAACTAAAATTAAAAGGAACACGTGAAGAGATAAGAGAGCAAAGTGTACAATTTGCCTTTAATATGTTCCAAAAATTACTAAAAAACTAATGATTTGATTTGATTTATTTTTTTCTTATCAATTTTGCTAATAAAAACTATTATATATTGGAGGACATATGGAAAAAGAAGAAAGTAAAGTAAATGAAGTTGAAAAATTGTCATCGCCAAAGGATAATGTAAAAAAACAACATCAACATGTTGATATAAAATCAGACACTGAAAGAAAAATGCAAATCAAAAATGCAATTCAAATAATTGAAAAAAAATTTGGCAAAGAAGCAATTATGCTATTGGGGGCAAAACCAAACCCTAATACAGAAGTTTTTTCATCTGGTTCAATCGCAATTGACCATATTATTGGTGTTGGAGGATATCCTAAAGGACGAGTAATTGAAATATATGGTCCTGAATCATCTGGAAAGACAACAATTGCTCTTCATGCAATTGCCGAAATTCAGAAAAATGGAGGAACAGCAGCTTTTATTGATGCTGAACATTCAATTGATCCTAGTTATGCTCGTAATCTTGGAATAGATATTGATAATCTTATTTTATCTCAACCAGATTCAGGTGAGCAAGCATTGGAAATTGTTGACATTTTATCTAAGAGTGGTCATATTGATTTAATTGTAGTTGATTCTGTAGCGGCTTTAGTGCCTGAATCAGAACTTAATGGAGAAATGAGGGACCAAACTATTGGTGCCCAAGCAAGATTAATGTCGAAAGCTTTGAGAAAAATTACAGGTTCGCTTAGTAAAAATAAAACAACAATTATCTTTATTAATCAAATAAGAGAAAAAGTAGGAGTAATTTTTGGATCTCCAGAAGTCACTCCAGGAGGTCGTGCACTTAAATTTTATTCAACACTGAGAATGGAAGTAAGAAGAGTATCATCAATTGGAGCAGGCAATGAGATTAGCGGTAATTTGGTTAGAATAAAAATTGTCAAAAATAAATTAGCACCACCATTTAAAAGTGTAACTACTGAAATAATTTTCTCTAAAGGAATTTCGAAACACTCCGAAGTTGTTGATTTGGCTGAAACTCACAATATAATTATCAAAAAGGGTTCTTGATATAGTTATGAAGGAAATAATATAGCACAAGGAAAAATGAATATGAGATTATTTTTGGAAAATGATGAAATCCTTTATAAAACAATTTTAGAAAAAGTACAAGAAAAATTAAAACAATAATATAATAAACATATGAAAAACTTAAACATCCTCTTTATCGGAGATATATTCGGCAAGCCAGGAATTGAAAAAGTTGAGCAAGAACTTTCAAATTTAAAAAAAGAGCATGCAATTGATTTCGTTATTGCACAATCTGAAAATGTTTCTGGTAGAAAAGGTTTTATTGAAAAAGATTATTTAAAATTATCACAAATTGGAGTAAATGCATTTACATTAGGTAATCATGTTTGAGCAAAGAAAGAAATTGAAAGTATTATAAATAATAACAATATTATAAGACCTCTTAATATTGAAGATCATTATCCTGGTAGTGGAAGCAATGTTTTTGATATCAACGGTATTAAATTAAGAATAACTTCATTAATGGGAATTACTTTTAACAAATTACTTACTCCATGAAAAGAAGATTATGCTAATTCTTTTTTTGATGCAATTGACAATGTTATAGAATCTGACGAATCCGATTTTCATTTGATTGATTTTCATGCAGAAACAACTTCTGAAAAAAATGTTCTGGCAGCTTACTTGGATGGAAAAGTTGATGCTTTAATCGGTACTCATACTCATGTACAAACCAATGATGCAAAAATATTTGAAAATAATTTAGCATTTGTTAGCGATGCAGGAATGACTGGTCCGTCAAATTGCGCAATTGGAGCTAATTTCAAAGAAGTATATGAAAAAATGAGATTCAACTCTTTTTCGAAATTTAAAATATCAAATAATGTTACACAATTTAATGGTGTGGTAGTAAAATTAAATAAAAAAGGTAGTTCTATTAAATTAGTAAATTTTATATAAGAATAATTGTTAATTGATTTGTGAGTTTTAAAAGAGGTATTTTTGCCATAAAAAATGAAGAAAAGGCTCTTTTTTATTGATAAAGTGTAGCAATAAAAAATTTTTTCAATTTTTTCAATCATTCTCTTTTAAATAATGTTATTATTAAAAAGCATTATTAAATAAAATAGTGTTTTATTGTTTACAAAACTTTAAAGTAGTTCTTTGAAAACTGGATATAAGAAACCATATCTGTCAATTTATATGAGAGTTTGATCCTGGCTCAGGATGAACGCTAGCTGTGTGCCTAATACATGCATGTTGAACGAAGTTTTTTAAACTTAGTAGCGAATGGGTGAGTAACACGTATCTAACCTACCTTTTAGATTGGGATAACTATTGGAAACAGTAGCTAATACCGAATACGTATTAATACCGCATGGTATTTCTATAAAAGAAGCGTTTGCTTCGCTAGAAGATGGGGATGCGCCATATTAGTTAGTTGGTAGGGTAAAAGCCTACCAAGACGATGATATGTAGCCGGGCTGAGAAGCTGATCGGCCACACTGGGACTGAGATACGGCCCAGACTCCTACGGGAGGCAGCAG
>JAGUQV010000132.1 GCA_030154525.1 Mycoplasmataceae bacterium
ATATGTGGTAATTGCTGTTTTAAAATCTGATTGATTTGATCAATTAATTACTAAATCAGCATCATTACTTGAACTACCAATGGCAAATTGTAATTCTAAATGTTTGGTTGCCAATGCAGAAACATTGTTTAAATCTGCCAAAGGATTCATAGATACAACGTTTCCAACAATACCTTTGACTTTATAATTCACACCTAGTTGATCACTAATTGTAACAATTTCTTTCAAATCTTTTGTATCTAATTCATATCCATTAGTTGTATTTATATCATTAGCGACTCCAGAAACAATGTCCTTTAATTCAATAGAACTATCTAATGGGTTAATTGAAGAAAAGCGTAATGCTATAGGAAATTTTGTTAAATCATCTGGGTTTTTTAAGATATCAACTCTTGTTGGTTTTTCATCTACTCAACCAGCACGTTCAACAGTACCTGTTGAATTAACCACTCAATAATCTCACTGTACTTTAACACCTAATGCAAATAAAACTGCATAATCTAATTCATTAGCATAGGTAATATCCGTAGTGTTTCCAGTCAATAAAATATTTGCTACATTTGCAATATATCCATTTAAATCGATAGTTTTAATTACAAGATTCATATCTAATTTTTTAGTAATATTTGCTTCAACTGCATCAACATCACCAAATACTTGATCTGAGTAATATTTTAATTTTCCAGCTTCAGTAAATTCATATCTCACTTTAAAATTTTCAATATTTAAGTTGTTTAATGAATCTCCAGAAGATGCTTTTAACAAGTCTATAAAAGCAGTTTTATTTAAATATACATCATTACCAATACTATATTTTATTTCAAAGAAAGTTTTAGCTTCAGCAACTGACATTCCCGAAACTGTATAAAGTTCGTCTGCTTCAACAATGTTTAAATTAAATGTTGAACCTGTTACTTTAATATTTGCAAATAAATTAGAAGCAGAAACTCCCACTAATCCTATTTTTGAAATAATATCTTTTTCAATAACTTTTGTCATTGTTCCAACTGGTGTAGTTGTTTCAATGACATCAGTTCCATATATTTCATACTTTGTATCATCCACAACACTTAAACGAAATTTCATTTTATTAGTTAAAGAAGCATCAAATATGTCCTTATTAAATTCAGTAATCATTATTCAGGTATCGCCATTATTGGGGTTAACTTCTATTCTAATTCCTCTTAATGAGTAATAAGTAAAATCAAATTTTCCTTCTTTATCATAAATTTTAATTTCATTTGATTTATTACCTTCAGCCGATAAAGAATCTGCTCATGTAGAAGAAATTCGAGAGTATGCTCTTAGTCTTGCAGTTGCAGGTGAAGTAAAAATTGGATTTGAACCAGTTACATTATTGTAAACTTCAAGTTCTCTCTTGTCTCAATTATATTTTATTCCATTAACTATGTCAGGGTTATCAGGGTTATCTGGTTCTGCTATAAGAACTAATCTAATATAAATATTTAATTCTGAAAGCAAAATGTCTTTTGTTTCATTGTAAGTTGCAATTGCACTTTTAAAGTTATTTTCATCTGTTCAGCCAATAGAAAGTGTACTTAAAGAAGATCCAATTGAAAATTGAACTTTTAAATTTAATTGCGCCATTCCTGATAAATTTAAATATCTTGGTTTTAAATCCATAGAAACAACATTGCCTGAAAGTCCTGAAACTTTATAATTGACACCTAATTGATCATTAATTTCCAAAATATCTATTAGGTTTTCTACATTCACTGCATAACCAATTATTTCATTAGTGGGTACTGGCGTTCCAGAAGTAAAATCTAATAAATCCAATTTATCACTTGGATCTTTCTTAGACAATCTAATAGATATTGGATGATAATTATCAGGATTGTTTGGATTATTAAGAATTAAAACACTTCCTGGAGCATCTGAAACTCAAGGTGATCGCAATATTTCGCCAGCAGGATTAGAAATTCAATAACTTCATTCAATCTTAAGACCCAAAGAATCTAAAAGAGCAGTGGGAATTAAATTTGCTCATGTAATTTCACTGGTTGATCCATTTGCAGTAACATTTTTTATTTGAGAAATAAGGCCAGTTAAATCTAAACTCTTACTTAAATTTGTTGTATTAGGTTTTTCTTTATTAGATACTTCATAATTATTTGAATTAATAACACTAGTAGATTCATAAAATCTCATTCCTGATTCCGTGAAAAAGTAGTTTGCTACTATATCACCTGTGATAACATTATTTAAAGAATCACCAACACCATTTGGATTCACTCTTAAACTTGAAAGATATGTTTTAAAATCATCAGCATTTCTAGCTTCTGATAAAGGTACATGTGTTGATAACCTAAATCTTATTTCAATATTTTGTTTTGCCAAAGCAATATTATTACTAAAAGAAACCGAACGATATAATGAATCTTCAATTTGAATATTAATATTATTTGTTGTTCCACTTA
>JAGUQV010000058.1 GCA_030154525.1 Mycoplasmataceae bacterium
ATACAAGGACCACAAGTTTCAGAATGAAAATTTAATAAAATTGTTTTATCCTTAATTTTCAAAATATCCAATATTTCTTTTTTATTTTGTGCTTGATGTATCATAAATCAACTCCTGTTTATTTAATATTATTTTATCATTTAATTAATAAGATTTTGCATAAATAACAAATCTAGTAGTTTTTTCTCCTGAAAATATACACATACCTTCAGTAGGAATATCAAGCTCTAATGGAATACATCTTGCGGTGGCAGTTGTCTCTTCTTTAATTTTTTTCTCATACTCATTATTATTAATAATAGGCACTAAAACAAATTTATTATCTTCTAAGTATGTCTTTAATTCATTGTATGTAGTAGCAACTTTAATGTTCTTTTTCAACCTTATCTCTGCACTTTGCAATAAATTGCTTTGAATTAAATCTATCAATTTGCTAATATAATTAGTTAAATCGTTTATCTTAACCATTACTTTTTCTAAAGTATCTCTTCTAATAATGGCAACTTCTTCAGTCAATACATCTCTTGGTCCAACTTCTATTCTGATTGGAATACCTTCTATTTCTGATTGCGCAGCCTTATAGCCTGCAGTTTTATTAGATTTATCAACTCTGATAGAGTATTCACCTTTTAATTGATCAAATATCCTTGTTGATAGTTCTTCCACTTTTGGTTCTTTATTAGCCATAATTTGAATAATATCAATTTGTATTGGAGCAATTTTAGGAGGGATGATAATACCTCTATTATCACCATGAGTCATAATGATTGCTCCAATTAATCTTGTAGAAATACCTCATGAAGTTTGATAAACAAATTCAGATTTATTTTCTTTTGACTTATAAGAAATATTAAATATTTTTGAGAAATTTTGTCCTAAAAAATGACTTGTGCCACTCTGAAGAGCTTTTCCATCTTTCATCATTGCCTCAACGGTAAATGTAGAAACTGCTCCAGAAAATTTTTCAAGTTCAGTTTTAATTCCTGTAATTACCGGGATTGCCAAATAATCTCTCAAAAAAATTTTATAAACATTTATCATATTCATAGTCATTTCTTCTGCTTCTTCTTGAGTTGAATGACAAGTATGTCCTTCTTGTCACAAAAATTCTGTATTTCTTAAAAATGGATTTGTTGTTTTTTCTCACCTCAAAACATTTGCTCATTGATTATATGCTAGTGGCAAATCATTATATGAATTAATCTCAGTTTTAAAAAATTCAGCAAACAGAACCTCAGAAGTTGGCCTAATATAAATTTCCTCTGACAATTGTTTATTACCAACTTTAGTTATTGTTGCAAGTTCTGGTGCAAATCCATCAACATGATTTTTTTCCTTTGATATTAAATTAGCAGGAATTAACATAGGTAAATAAATATTTCTAATATTTTGTTGTTTTAATATTTTGTTAAAGTTAACCTGAATGTTTTCTCAAATGCCATAAGAATTAGGTTTGAAAATAATTGTACCTTTAACAGTTCCATATTCAATTAATTTACCGTTTGTTACAACATCAATGTATCATTTTGAAAAATTTTTTTCAATTGGAGTTATTTGCTTAATTTCTTTCATTTATATTATTATATAGTTTTTAAAAATAAAACATAAAAAACATCCATAAGGATGATATGGCTGCCCCTGTAGGATTCGAACCTACGCGTGTCGGCACCAAAAGCCGATGCCTTTCCGCTTGGCTAAGGGGCAATAATGGTGGAGGAGGAGGGATTCGAACCCCCGAATCCGAAGAAAATGGGTTACAGCCACCTGCATTTGGCCACTTTGCTACTCCTCCATGTTTGGTTGCATATTTATTTTGTTAAATGCTTAATTATTATAATAGAAAAATAAATATTAGTTTTGAAAATAGTGAAATATTCTTAATCAACCGTTGAAAGGTTTTTGTATGAAAACTCAGTAGGAACTTTTCTTCCAAAAGATTCAATTTCAACAGTTGCTAATTGATTCTCCATATCTGTTTCAATAATCTTTCCTTTTTCACCTGTAAATGAACCATGAACAACTTGTACTAGCTTGCCAATTTCGAATGGGTTTTTATATTCCATATCCTTAAATTCTTCTTGTCTTAACTTTTCCATGTTTCTTGATTTTTGAATTTGTTTTTCACTAATGGGTGTCGGTTTTGTTCCTTTCCCTGAAGATCCGACTAGTCCAGTTACATTTTCGGTATTTCTAACAGAAAATCATGCTTCATCAGTCATAGCCATTTTGACAAAAATATAACCTTTATATATATTTTCCATTTTTATTTTATATTCTTTACCTTTAGATTTTTTTAGTAATTCTGCACTTGTAATTACAGGTTGTTGAAAAATCTTGAACTCCTCAAAAAAAAGTTCCATGCCATCAGCTGATATTTTGTTTTTAATATTTTCAATAACACTTTCTTCTTTTTTTGAAACTGTTGAAATCATATATCATTCCATTTTTAATTTACTACTCATATTATTTTGCTCCTATTAAGTCAATTATCTGTGATGCTCCAAAAGAAATTAAAGCAAAAAATCCAGTTAATATAATTATAAAGATAAATATATAAACAAAATTTTTATTGTGTTTCTTTTCAATTGGTCACCTAATTCTCTTTAATTCTTTAATGAAATTTCTAAATACATATACTTTTGTGTCTGATGCATTAGAATCGTTAAGAGTTTTTGATTTTTTTTTGGAAAATGACTTTGAGTTTTTAATTTCTTTATTTTCTTCCATTATTTTTCCTCTTTGTGCTCGTGATGTGCCCTACAATTGTTACAAAATTTATTCACAACTATACGATCTTCATTAGATTTATTAGTATAATAGTTTTTAATTTTACAATTTTGACAAGCTAATGCAACTTTTTTTTTCATTTAAAATATTATACATTAAATTATTAAATATGATTAGCATAAATCAATATGATTGTCATTTCTCTTTGCAATAATTTCTTTTATTTTTTTTACTTCTCTATTGATATTTTGTGATGTTGTTGTGTTTTTTAAAGCAACTTGCCTTGATGTCATTTTTTCAACATATAAATCATGAATTATATCTCTGTGATATTTGGACAAAAAATTAAAACTAATTTCAGTGCTTATGTATGTTTCACTATAAAAATTTTCCACTGAGTCAAAATCAACATAATTATTCAAAATTTTATTTCCATTATTTGTATATGATCTACAATATGAATACATAATATATTTGATATTTGAAAATAAAAATTGTTCTAGTGTATATTCCTCGGTGGGAATAAAATTTTTTCCCTTAGAAATTAATTGTTGCAAACAGTGCAATATTAAATCCTCTTGCTCCAATGGTATAGAGTAAAAATTTCTTAAAACTAAATTTGCATTTTTTGAAAATATAGGTCTATTTTCCCTGTACATCGTTTCTACTATTTTTGATATTGCTTCCATTTTTTTCCTTTATGTTCTTCAAATAAAATAGAATAATTCCTGTTGCAACTGAAACATTTAATGATTGGACGGTTCCTTCCATACTAATATAAATATTTTGATCAGTCTCTTTTAAAAGAGACTTTGAAATCCCTTTATCTTCATTACCAATTATTATTGCAAGTGGAAAATTATAATTTGCTTTTTCATATGTGATTGATTGCTCATCTAAAGAAGTTGAATATATTCAAAATTGTTGCTTTTTAAGTTTCAAAATTGTTGCATGTATTGAACTTACTTTTATTATTTTTAAACCGACTATTCCACCAGACGCCACTTTCAAAACAGTACTATTAATATCTGTAGATCTTGCGTTTGGAATTATAATGTGGTATATTCCAGAGGCATTTGCCGTTCTCAATATTGAACCAAGATTTTGTGGATCTTGTAAATGATCTAATATAAGCACAATTTCTGCTTGGTCTTCAAAAACAGACTCAATATTGTGGTATTTAAAATCATTCAAGACAGCAATAAAACCTTGATGGTTAATTGATGTCATATTATCCATTTCTTCTTTTGATACTATTTCTATTTTAATATTGTGTGTTCTAAAAGTCGGTTCCTTAATTAAATAAATAACTTTCACGTTCATTCTATTTTCAATTGCATCTAACACAGAGTTTTTCCCACAAATTAATTTAACCATATATATAACACCTGTTTTTCCTATTTTTGTCCAAATATATGTGCAATTTGGTTTCTAAGTTCATCTGAACGCTTTCAATTCTTTAGTTTTGTTTGTTCTCTCCACAATCTATAAATATGCTTATCATTTTCTGAAATTAATTTGTCAGTGAAGTGAAATCCAAGAACTTTAAAAATACTAATTAATTCATTTCCCTCTTTTATATTTTTTGTTTCATTGAATACTTTAATTTTTTTATTAATCTCTTTCATAGCTGCAGAAAAATTTAAATCCTTCACAAGCTCAAGAATATCTCTAATATTGAGCAAATTAGAAAACACGAAATTATCTTCAACAGATAATATATTAAATATTTTAACTATTGAATTTAATTTCTTAGATGTATCTAGATATATGGAGTCAGTGAATTCAATAGTGTTTTTATAGTGAGAATTTAGAATCATTAATCTAAAAATGTCAGAATTATGATGTGAACTTTGAATATTCAAAAAATCGTCAGCATATAAAAAATTATTTTCTGATTTAGACATTTTTTGTCCTTTAAAATTTATTAGTCCGATATGGATTCATTTATTTGTAATTTCATCATCATATAAAGAAATGAACTGAGCATTTTCATTCTCATGATGAGGGAATTTTAAATCAATGCCTCCACCATGAATATTTACTTTTCCTTGTCCGAAATTTTCTATAAACGAGAAACACTCTGTATGTCATCCAGGTCTGCCTTTTCCTCATGGGCTATCTCAACTAAGACCACTATCTTTTAATTTTCAAATAACAAAATCTTCCGGATTTCTTTTATTAATATCTTTTAATTCATTTTTTACGTGAGAAATTTTATTTTTAGATAGAGAACCATATGAAGGAATTGATTTAATATCAAAATATACAGAACCTGAAACATATGCTTTTTTTTTCTTGATTAAGTCTTTTATTGATTTAATTATTAAATCCATATTTTCAGTCACTCTTGGCATGTCAATAATAGTATTTACATTATATTGAGACAACATATCTTTATAAAATGAATAATAGGTATTGCTTATTTCAGCTTCGGATGTCATTGTTTCCTGTGACTTGACAATTATTTTGTCATCAATATCTGTTATGTTATGAATGAGTGTGACATTTTCACCTAATTTTTTCATAGCTCTAATAAAAATGTCAAAAGTTACTATTGGTCTCATATTACCAATATGCACTTTATCATATACAGTTGGACCACATAAATATATAAATTTCATATTTATATTATACATTTTAATATTATTATAGTAATAAGGAAGTGTTTATATGATTGCAATAATTGGAAAAACATGTGTCGGTAAGACATTTTTGCTAGAAAAAGCAAAAGAATTTGGTTATTCAACCTTAAATTGTGATGAATTTTTCCAGAAACAATATAAATTTGGCAATGATTGTTACAAAATAATTAAGAAATCACTGGGTGAAAAATATGTAAATGAGGTTGAAGTTGACAGAAATATGATTAAAAAACTTATTCTTACTAAAAATGGCCGGAATAATCTAGAAAAATTGATATTTCCTGTTCTTTTTGAACATTTTAAAAAATTTAAGTATGATTTTGTTGAAATCCCTATTTTGTATAGTAAAAATGGGAATTTTAAGCCATTTTTTAATAAAATTTTGAACATAGTTGCAAGTAGTGAAACTAGAAAAAAAATATTAAAATTTAAAAATGTTGATAAGTATGATTTTGAGTTCTATGACTCACTAAACAATGGCATTTGTGAAGAAAAATGTGTTGATATTAATATGGATAACATATGTGCTGATAGTGATTGGGAATTCTTTTTTAAAAGTCATTATATTAAAATAATATAATAAGTTTAGTTCAATATTTAAATGGTATTGAAAATGGAGGTTTAATGAAAAATTTTTATTTTTTTGTTGAAAATTTTGAAAAAATTGCTCAAAATGATTTAAATTTTATAAGATGCTTTTATTTACCAATAATTGGTCCAAATTCCTTTGTTTTATATGATTATTTAAGTAATTTAGAGCAAAAAGACAGCGCCTATAAGCCTGGTGTTAATATTGAAGAGTTATCTAAAGTACTTTCAATGAGCATAGAAGACATTAGTTTAGGCAAAAAAAATCTAGAAGCTATTGGTTTAATCAGAACATTTGCAAAAAATGATAATAAAAATGGGTTAATTACTATTCTTAAACCACTAAATTTGGATAAATTCCTTATTAATGACTTGCTAAGATCTAACCTCATTAAAAGAATTGGTGATATTATGTTTGAAAAATTGATTTTTGAGCACAAACCAAGGCCTGTTAGCAAGAATGACTATATTGAGACATCTGCAAAGTATTTTGATATGTTTGACTATTCATTTAAAGAAAATGACAAAGAATATGTAACTGCTGATTTAAAACTACCAACTTTTGATAATTGCGAAGATGCAATAAAAGGATTAACACCAATTCAATTTATTGAATTCATTGATAAGGGTTCAATTACTGTAGGGCAAAGAGAATATGTCAATTTCGCTCGTAATATTGGTTTGTGTGATCAGTCCATTAATACTATACTTAATTATTCTTTTGAATGCAATGGAAGGGTGGTGGTAAATTTTGTGAAAAAAATAACAAATGATTTATACGATAGAAAAATAACTACATTAAAAGAAATATCAAATTCATTAAATGATTCAATTATCTCTAGAAAAAGAAAAAATGTTAGTGAAGAATTAGATTGAGGTCATTTTGATAGTAAAGTTGTTTATAGTGAAACAAAGGAAGTTTCTTTAAATGATTTATTAAATGATTTAAAGGATTTAATGTAATGTGAATATATGGATATTGAATTAATTAAAAAAGAAATATTGTCAAATAAAAAGATAAAAAAAATAATAGATGATAATAATTTAAATGATAAACAAATAGAAGACTCTATGTCTATTTTTCTTGATATTATAGAAGATGAAAATGATAATAATTTGACATATACATCTGAAATTTCACTTCAATCAAATGGAGTTGTTTCAAGAAAATTAGTTCCCACGCAAAAAGGTTTGGAACTAGAAAATAAAAATAATTTTGTACTTAGAGGCATTACAATTATGGATTATTCTATTTTGCCATCTATCAATAATAAAGGTAAAATTCAAAAAAAAGAATTTATGTGAAACGAAGATAGAAAGCAATTATTAGATTATTTTAGAAATGAAATTCTTAGCAAATTCAAAAAAGGTGAATATTTTAAGGGAATATATTTACATGGAGATTTCGGGGTTGGCAAATCTTTTTTTAATCAATCATTGGCCAATTACTTTGCTTCACAAGGTAAGAGTGTTGCTTATATTAACAATAACGATTTGGCAAATCACTTAAAAAACTTATTTACAACAGGTTATAAAAAAACTATAGATACTCTCAAAAATGTTGATTTTTTATTTATAGATGATATTGGATCTGAAAAAAATTCTGCATGAATGATTAGCGAAATTATGTTCTCAATTTTATCTCATCGAATGCAAGTTTTGAAAACTACTTTTTTTACATCTAATTTTTCATATAAACAACTTGAAAAAGAATTTGCAAAGGGTGTCGAAGTTAGTGGTTTCAAAGCGCGGAGATTGATGGAAAGAATTGAAGTTTTATCAGTACCTATATTTCTAAAGGGAAATAATTGAAGAAAATTATAAATCGACTTCTAGTTCAAAAATCACATCACGGATTTCAGTTGCTCTTTCAAAATCAAGTTTGGTTGCAGCTTCATTCATTTCTTTTCTTAAGTTTATAATTAATTTCTTAGTTTCGGCTTTTTTTGATTTTTTATTTTTGCTATTTAAAACATAGTCAATTGCATTCTGTAAATCATGTCCTTGGATTGGTTCAGGAATTGGTTTGATGATTGTTTTAGGAATAATATTATGCTCTTTATTATGCTTTTCTTGTAATGATCGTTTAAATTTATTATCATCTATTGTTTCTTGCATACTTTTGCTAATTCCATCAGCATAAAATACAACATGACCATTCACATTTCTTGCTGCCCTTCCAGTGATTTGTATTAAACTTCTTTTTGATCTGAAAAAAGATTCCTTATCAGCATCCAAAACCATAATTAAGGAAACTTCAGGGATGTCAATTCCTTCTCTTAACAAATTAATTCCAATGATTACATCATAGACACCTTTTCTTAACTTCCTAAGTATTTCATTTCTTTCTAATGTTTTGTGTTCAGAATGAATATAAGCTATTTTTACTCCAAGTGATTGAAAGTGTTTAGTTAATTCTTCGCTTATTCTTTTTGTTGTGGTCAAAATAAATGATCTTTCATTTTTTTGAATTTGATTTTGAATTCTATCATAAATATCTTCAATTTGGTTTTCTGAAGGGAACACTTCAATAGTAGGATCTAATAGGCCAGTAGGTCTAATAATTTGCGATACAATTTCTCCTTCTACCAAATCAACTTCATAATCTCCAGGAGTTGCTGAAACAAAAATTCTTTGAAATTCATAATTTTCAAATTCCGCAAACCTTAGTGGTCTATTGTCCAGTGCAGAAGGAAGTCTAAAACCATAATCAACTAAATTATTTTTTCTAGCTCTATCTCCATTATACATTGCATTCAATTGAGGAATCATCATGTGTGATTCATCAATAATAACTAAAGCATCATTTGGTAAATAATCTAAAATAGTAAATGGTTTTTCATTCTCATCACGACCATCTATATGAC
>JAGUQV010000015.1 GCA_030154525.1 Mycoplasmataceae bacterium
CCTGAAAATTACAATTTCTTTTTTGTTTGTTGATAACGGATCTTTCATTTTAAATTCTTCAAAATGGATTTTATCAGAAAAATGAATGTTATATGTTAATTCTCTATTGTTATCATCTTGAAATACAAACTCTCATTTTGTCAACTCCTTTTTATCATTTTTATTATGTTGTAATATTTGAGAAGTTGGTAAAAATGGGTTATCATCTTTGAGAATAATAGCTACACATTCTTTGATAGATTCCAAAATGGCTGTTTTTCCACCGCCATTTGGACCATATAATACAATTACTGGTAGTATATTGCCTTTTAATAAATGTTTTTTGTGTTGTTTCAAAGGTTTGGCAACAAAGTTTATTGTTTCTTTATTTCTGATTGATTTGTAATTTTCTATTGAGTATTTTAATAACATATATTTGCCTCATTTAATTCTAGATAAATAAATTATACATATATTTATCTTAAAAGTGTAAAAAAATTACACTTTTTGAATAATTCATTTTTATTGTTAATATTTTGATTTTTATAGAAAGTATTTAAATATTTAATATATAAATAATTATATTTACTGACTTCAATAGTATCTCTTAATTGTTAACTAATCAAAAATGATAAGTAGTTAGTTCATTATCTCTATTTTTAGTGAATCGTTAAACAAAACACTGTGATTTCTAGAAAAAAAGACTTTTTTGTATTTTTTAAATTAATATACATTATTCTTATTAATAATATATTATTAATAAGAATAATGTAATAAAAAATGCAAACTAATGCTATAATTAGAATTATTAAACTAGAGAAGTAAATGAGAAGTAAGATGAAAAATAGTGTAATGGAAATGTTTGACAATAAAGAAAATTTTATTAATGAAATTATTATTAATCATAAAAATATTTTTAAGACTTCTATCTTTGGTAAAGAAGATGTCTTAAAAGTTTTAAAAACATTATCTGTAAAAGATGAATATGTTTTAAATAATATTGTTAATGATAAATATTTAGA
>JAGUQV010000002.1 GCA_030154525.1 Mycoplasmataceae bacterium
ATCTCACACTTATCAAATTTATATATGATAATTTCTGCCAGGAGGGCAAGTCAGTAAACAAAGATGGTTTATTTAAGCAAGTTTTTACTATCCACTCACTTGACGAGCAAACCAAAATAGCCAACTTATTCTCTTCATTAGATGAAAGTATTCGAAATCTTAAAAAACAAAAGGATCAATTAACTAAAAGGAAAACACATTATTTAAACAATATGTTTATATAATAAATAGTAATATAATTAAAATAACAAGGAGATAATGTGTCTGAGAACAAAAGAAAGATTTTTATATCGTATTCACATACGGAGCAAAATAAAAGATTAAAAGAAAATTTAGCTACTTTTTTAAGTAACAAAAATCTTATTATTGATAAAAGTGAAAGAGAGGACAAGAGCAATCTTACTGATGAGACAATATGGAAGCATCTGGAGCAAAGAATAAAGGGGTCCACTATCACAATAGTTTTATTAACTAAAGATTTATTTTTAAATAATAAACATAAATTAAATTATGTTGTTGGTAGTTTTTTGGACTCTGGCTGAATTTATAATGAAATATCTGCTTCTTTAAGAAATTGAGATGCAAACAAAATAAATGGAATCATTGTTGTTTATGAGCCAGAAGCTGAAGAATATATTCAAAAAAATCAACCATCAAAGTGTACACACTGTGCTAACAAAAGTGTAAATATGATTCATTTAGGTAATAAAATAATTAGGAAAAACATGTTTAATATTAATGAAAAGTTTAAGATGGATAAAAATTGTGAATATCATGATTCAGAGGAAGATAATTTCATTTCTTTAGTTAGTTTAAATAATTTTAAAAATAATCCTTCAAAATATATAGAAAACGCTTTCGCAAAAAGAGAAAAACAAATCAATAGTAATAATAATTATTTTACAATTGAATATAACTTCCATAAAAAGGATAATTAATAATGGATAATAACAAAAATGATATTTATATATATTCTTTAAGCAATATTCAAAAAATAATAACCAGACTCAGTAACATAGGATATGCATTATTTACAATAACCTTGACACTTTTATCAATAATAGCTTCAATTATTTTTTCATTAAATTTGGATAATATATGAAAATTGTGAATTTCAATAATTAGTCTTGTGTTAATTTCTATATTCTTTGGCGTTAATATTATTAACTTGAGAAATGAAAAAGTTTTCATACAAATATATAACAATAAAACAAAATTAAATATTGAAGAATCTACTATTAATGAAATTTTGAGTTTAGGGAATTTTCCAGAAATGAAAAAAGAAGTAAAAATTTTTACTTGTGTAAAATCTTTTTTAACATGAATGTGATTTGCAGTTTCTCTATTGCCAATTTCAATGTTGATTTACAGCATTTTATTATTCTTTTAATTTTTTAAAGAAGCAAAGGTTCACCATTGTCATTTTGCTTAACAAAATAATTATTTATTTTCTATAAACTTCATCTAAGGCTTGGTTTTTTCATTCTTTCAATAAGTTCAAGCATTGGAAGCATATCATCCTTTGGCATAATTAGAAGCTTTAGAAGGTTATCAAAATTTAATATCTATTAATACTTGTATTCACCATTAATTTTTTACCTATTCAATAAATGCATAATATCTTTTTGAAACAATGTCCAAATATCATTTAATTGATTTTGACGATATTGATTTCTAATTGAAAGATATTTAACTACATCTTTATTATTCATTATATTAGACTTAATTCTAGTTGGATAGATTCCTAACTTAGTTAAATCATTGAAGTGCATATTACTCGTTTTATTATAAAAT
>JAGUQV010000048.1 GCA_030154525.1 Mycoplasmataceae bacterium
AACGCCTACAATAACGCCCTTTGCGCCAGCAATATCAACTTCAGTTTTAATTCAACTTACTAAGTAATCATAATATTTTAAATAATTCATATTTTCAACCTATATCTTGTATTTCTTTAAAATTTCATCAATTTTAAGGTCATCAATTTCTTTCATTTTTGTTTCAGTTTCTTTAAATGCTTGATCAATTTTCTGTTCAGAATAATTCATTGTTTCATCACTTGATTTAGTAGTGTGAACAATATTAAAATATTCTGAATTTTTACTAATCTCTAAATTACTTTGAATAGCAACATTTATTATACCTTTATTAATTTTAGTAAAATTATTATTTAATGTTCGTGAATTTTTGTCAGTTTTATATTTTTGGATTGCGATTCCTGAACTGCTCTTGATTATAAAAACAGTGTCTTCAACTTTTGAAATTTCTGAAATGATTGTTGGTTTTGAACTAATTAAAGTTATTATCTTTCCGCCCTTTGTGGCCCTTGAACAATAAGCTATTATGGAAAAACCGATTTCCTTAAATTGATTTTTATCATTTAGTAATAAAATTCTTTCTTTATTATTTGAAATTATAAATGATGTTACATAATTTTTATCAAGTTTAATTAGTGTATTTCCTGCCGGTCTTAAACCATATACAGGTATCTCATTTTCACTAAATTTAACAGTAAAACTCCTATCTGTAGTGATTAAAATATCTTCCATTCCATTTGAAACTTTGACACCTATTAATTCATCTGCAGCTTTTTTAAATCCTATTGCTTTAATGGGTTTGGAAATTCTTGAAACATCAAAATCAATAAAAGGAACTTTTTTACCGATTCCTTGCTTGGTCACAAATACAACATAACCTTTTGTTTCAAAATCAGCAACATCAATACATCCAACTATTTCTTCGTCCGATTCAAAAGAAGCAAAGTCAGAAATATATTGTCCAGGATCTTTTCATTTTCCTTCTATTATTTTGTTAACGGGAACCAATATATAGTTACCTCTATTTGAAAATATTAATAATTTGTTAATAGTGTTTGATTTATTTAAATGAATTAAATAATCATCATCTTTGATTCCAAAAGAATTTAATTCATTAGATTCATAAACTCTTGGAGAAAATCTTTTTAGATATCCATCTTTTGATAATGAAACATAGGTTAGTTCTGATTTTATTAATTCTTTTTGATTTATAGAAATTTCTAATTCATTTTCATTAATCAAAGTTCTTCTTGGTATTCCAAAATCTTTTTTAATTTCTTTCAAAATACTAATCAAGTATGAATCAAATTCTCCATTATTATCAAGGACATTTTTACAAAAGTTAATTTTTTCAATTAAATCATTTCTATCTTTTATGTATATGCTAACATCTGTTTTATTTAAACGATAAAGTCTTAATTCGGCAATTGCAGTTGCTTGAATCTCAGAAAATCCTAGTTTATCAATCAAATTTAAAATAACACCTTTTTTTGAATCTGTTGACTCTCTAATTACTTTAATTACCTCATCAGGAATTTCACTAACTCTAATTAATCCATCAACAATTTCAAGACGTTTTTTATATTTTTCATAATCGAATTTAATTGACTTTCTTTTAACATCTTTAATGTGAGAAATATAAGCTTCTAACATTTTTGAGATTCCCAAAACTTTTGGAGCATTATCTTTAATTGAAATCATATTGTAAGAATAGTAAACTTTAACATCTGTTTTCTGAAGCAAATAATTCATAATCGCCACTGGATTAGTATCTTTTTCTAAAAAGATGGCAATAGAAATTCCATTACGATCTGTTTCATCTCTTACTTCTTTAATACCATCTACTTTATTTGCAAATCGTAATTCATCAATTTGTCTAACTAATTTTGACTTAACAACTCCATATGGAATTTCAGTAATGTTGATTCATGTTTCTTTACCTTCAGTCATGATTTCATACTTTGAAGAAATGGTTATTCTTCCTTGTCCTCTTTCAAATGCTTGTTCAAGACCTTTTATTCCATAGACAATTCCACCAGTGGGGAAATCAGGTCCCTTGATTCTTTTTAATAGTGAATTCAATGTAATTTCAGGATTCTTGATCATTGCAATAGCGGCATCTAGAATTTCACTTAAATTATGTGGAGGAATTTCGGTGGCAAAACCTGAGGCAATACCTCTTGCTCCATTAACTAATAAGTTAGGTAAGTAAGATGGCAAAACAACCGGTTCTTTTTCTGTATCATCAAAATTAGGTGCAAAAGGAACTGTTAATTTATCTAATTCATCCAACATTAAGTTAGCTATTTTTTCTAATTTGGTTTCTGTATATCTCATTGCAGCAGCAGGATCATCATCAATTGAACCTTTATTTCCATGCATTTCAACTAAAGGCATATTCATTTTTCAATCCTGACCCATTCTTACAAGAGCTTCATAAATGGAACTATCTCCATGTGGGTGATACTTACCAATTACGTCTCCGACAATCCGAGCAGATTTTTTAAAAACTTTGTGGCTTTGTAATCCTAATTCTGACATTGAAAAAAGAATTCTTCTTTGAACTGGTTTTAATCCATCTCTAACATCCGGAAGCGCTCTTTGTTGAATAATATATTTCGAATAACGAGCAAAACGATCAGACATAATATAGTCTAAAGATTGATATTCTAATTTTTCATTGTTGATAAAAGTGCTTTTCTTTTCTTTTGACATATTTTCCTTTCATTTATCATTTGTTTATATTTCGAAATCATCTTCTAGTGTAAACTTCACATTTCTATTAATTCATTCTTTACGTGGTTCAACATTATCGCCCATCAGGATTGAAACTCTTCTTTCGATAATGGCAACATCATCTAAAGTTATTTTTATTAATGTCCTTGTTTCTGGGTCCATTGTGGTTTCTCAAAGTTGCTCTGAATTCATTTCTCCCAAACC
>JAGUQV010000083.1 GCA_030154525.1 Mycoplasmataceae bacterium
AACCAACACATCTAATTCATCTCCATCTCAATCAAGTGCGGTTTCAATAAAGCCATAATTCGCTGGATAAACAAAGTCACCTCTTAATATTCTATCAACGCATATCTTTTGAGTTTCGCGATTGTACTCATATTTTATATTAGAACCGGAAGGTATTTCAATTATTACTTTTATTATTTTATCATTCATATATATTAATTTTACAATAAAAGTATTATATATTATGTATAATTATAATTAAAATTATGAATCAATATGAAATTCAAGCAGTAGCATTAACAGTTAATGGTTATAAAATAGAAGATATAATACTATGAACGGTCGGTTTATTTCTTTCTGTAATTTCAATAATTTTTTCTGTTCTTTCATATCACTTCTCAAATAAATCTGCAAAACTGATGACTGAACTTATGGAAAAAACATGAGTTACTTCAGAAACAGATAAATTTTTCTTCGTAAACATGAAAACAATTAAACATCAAAACAATAATGCTTTAATTTTACTTAATTCTAAAAATGAAATAAGCTATCAAGATTATGTATCTCACTCACTAGGGACAAGAATAATCCATATTAATAAAGAAACAATTGATTTTTTACTTAAAACTAAGTATGAAGAAATAATTAATACGTACATTGTTGAAAAACAAATATGCGATGATATGTTTTTTGAAGCAGTCGAACTTAGTAAAATTACCTCAGCCTCTAAAGAAATTATTCCATATATCGAAAGAGAAAAACTAAAGAAATATCATAATAGGATTGGAAAATTTGTTTCTCATATACTAAGTGAATATACTAAACTAACAATATAAAAAACACTTTCAAATGAAAGTGTTTTGGTATATTTTAATATATTGGTGCCCGAGACTGGACTTGAACCAGCACGTCCAAACGGACCAGGGATTTTAAGTCCCCTATGTCTACCATTTCATCACTCGGGCTAATTATTAAATAATGCTTTTTTATTATACTATATTTTAAAAAATAGAATATAAAAATACCAAAATAATTGCTCAAATACAATATAATTAATTTTATGAATATTGAGAAAATAATGGTAAAGCAAATTGCTCTTAATGAAGCAATTATGAAAAATCATAATATTAAAAATGAAGATTGTAAAGAAAAACAGATACTTGCTTTAATAGTTGAAATTAGTGAGTTAGCAAATGAAATTCAACATTTTAAATATTGAAAAAAGGGCATCGTAATAGATCAAGAGAAAATATTAGAAGAATATTCTGACGGGATTCATTTTTATCTTTCTTTTGGGTTAGATTTTAAAATCTCAAATATTGTTAATGAACATATTTTTTCCGATGATATTACACTTCAATTCTTAGAGATATATAATTCTATTTTTGTTTTCTTTAAGGAATGAAATATTGACAATTTTAATTATTCTTTATCATTATTTATTGGTCTTGGAAAATTATTAATTTTTAGTGATGAAGATATAACAGATGCTTATTTGAGAAAAAATAAAATTAATTTTAATAGAATTAAAAATAAATATTAATTTTCAGATTTAGATCCTCGATCTCATAATGAATAAATTGATTTATTTAAATC
>JAGUQV010000107.1 GCA_030154525.1 Mycoplasmataceae bacterium
ATATAAACATTGAATTTATTTTTTCTAAAAATGTAATTTCTTGAATTTTGTATTTGTTTTTCATTATAATGTAATTGTTCCTTTGTTTTGTTTGGTAATTAAATTTTGGAGCAAAAAGGACTTTTTTTACAAAAGTCTTTTTTATTGGTATTTTTTTTGGTAACTTTATATTAATAAAAAAGTATACAAGAAAAAAAGAAAATAAATGTATAATTGTTAAGAAATTATTCAATAAATATTCAATTTAGGATAGATGGTTAGGTATATCGTTATGATAATAAAATATATTGGTATTGAAAATTTTGGAGTTTTTAGTGGAAAAAGTGAATTTAATTTCGAGACATCTAAAACAAACTTAATTATTGGCGAAAATGGAAGTGGAAAATCAACAATCTTATTTCTTTTAAATTTCTTGTTAGATCCAAAAATAAGAAAAAATGGATTAAAAGAGGAATGGATTAATACTGGAAATAGAAAATCAACGGTTCCGTCTATTATTGAATTCAAATTTTGTGTGAGGGACATTGCTATTTTGAGTACTTTAGCTATAGTGGAAAATGACGAAATATATATCAAAATGGAAATTTTATTTGAAGCCGGTGAGTATAATGTTTATTTTTATATTGGTGAAACAGAAAAACTTAAATTTGATTATTTTAGACCACTACCATTTGACAAGTATATCAATGTTTTATTTATTAAAGACAGTATCTTTGAAGATGAGGGCGTTAATTTAATAAAAACTCATATAAATGAAAATGAATCAAAAGAGAGCATTATAAATTTGATAGATAGTTATATTGAGGAAAGTAATATTAATATTTCTGAAATTAGTGAAATAAAAAATATAAACAATTTTGCTAAAAACGCAATTACCAACATTTTTGATGACGATGAAAATTTTTCTATAAAAATAACATCAAATATTAAATTTTCAAATAAATTTAATAAACTTAAATTTCAACCTATAAATAAGTTAGATGAAGGACAACTTGTAACACATGGTTCAGGGTTTGAAAAAATATTTTCATTATTGTCTTTGATAAAGACTTTGGAATATAACGAAACAAAAATTATTTTGCTTTGAGATGAACCAGAAAATAATTTATTTTTTACATATCAAAAAAAGATAATAGAATTTATAAAGCAAAAAGAAGAAACAATTATTTGTTCGGTTTTTGCTACACATTCTCCCAATATTGTTGAATTATTGCCAGGCACATCTATTTCTAAAATTTATGACAATAAAATAAAAACATTTCATATAGGTCCTAACGAACATTATTATAGTTATCAAGCTGATTTATCAAAACATATTTTTTATGATTATGTTGTGCTTTTGGAAGGTCATTCAGAAAAAATGTTTTTTGAATATATTTCAAATCAAAATCAGTATATTAAAAATTTGATAAAAGGGAAGAGTATATCTTTCTTGAATATTCAAGGAACTCATTTTAAAGAAATTTATAATCTTTTGAGTGTGTTGTGTAAGAAAGTAATTGTGCTAACTGATAATGATATTTTCTCAAATAAGATGCAAGGATATTATAGATTAATCCAATTGATTCCAAATAATGTAGATATTTTAAAAATAACTAAAGATGGTTCTCTGGATTTTTTAATTGTTGATGAAAATAATGTAGATGCAATTACAATTGATCAAAAAAATATGTGCACAACAATCTTAAAAACTCTAAATAAAAACGGTCTTTATATTCCTGAAAATTTTAAGGATTCATTTGAGGAAGAATTGAAAAAAGATAATTTGATAGATGATAATGAGTTAAAATCATTGAAAAACAGTAAGTTGAAAAAATTATCTGAAAAAATTGATACCATTAATCAAAAAATAAATTTAGTAACAATTCAAAATTCTAATTATTTATTTAAGTGATTGAAAGATTTAAATGAATAAAGAAATAATATTAAGTGAAAATCAAAAAAATATCGTTTCTGATTTAAGTGATTTTTTAATAGTTAAAGCCGGTCCTGGTGCAGGGAAGACAGAGACGCTATCTAAATACATAATTGAACAATCGCTAATTGTTCCTAAATTTAAAGTTAATCTTGTTAGCTCATACACAAAAGTTGGGACTAACGAAATAAGGGATAGGGTTAGAAAACATAATTCAGAACTAGAAAGCACAATTTTTAAAACTTTTGACAATTTTTTAAATAATGATTTATGATTTTTTTATTTGAATAGAATTTGTGAATACATTCATAAAAAACTTAATATTTCATATTCAAAAAATAATTTTTACAAAATAGATAAAATACTTTACTCACAAAATATAAATGGAAAACTATATAAATTTTGAGATTTAAAAAAAGAATTAGAAACAGAAGGTGAAAATAGAAATAATATTATTAAATGATGATTATCTGAGTTAAAGAGTAATAATTTTCAAGCAGGACTAATTTCTGACTATATTTTATTTAAATATATAAAAAATAACGATCAAATAAAAATGCATATAAAATCAAAAATTAACAGAATTATTATTGATGAAGCACAAGATTTAAATTGTTTAAGAATCAATATTATTTTATATATGTTTTCAAACTTAAATATTAAAATAACAATTGTTGGTGATCAAAATCAAACCCTATTTGAATTTAATGGAGCAGTTAAAAAATCATTTGATGAAATTGAATCAATATTAAAAAATAATAATATCGCATCTGTTAAAGTTATTGGATTAGATAATAACTATAGAATTGATAAAGATAAACAACTTTTAATTAATGTAGTTGAATCAATTAATTTAATTGATAAATTAGGTTTTAAAAATAATATCCAAAGACTTTATAGTGAATCAGAAATTATTAATGACAGAACAAATTTCCAAATTAAAGTTGATGATTTTATATTAAAAAATAATAATCAAAAAATGATTATTCTTTGTGAAACAAATGTACAAATCAAAAAAATAAAAGATATATTAGATTTAACAAGTCAAAAAGACATAAACTTTTCCTTGAGAATAGATGGTAAATTTTATAACGAAATGACTATTTATCAAATTGAATTTATTGAAAGTTTTGCTACATATCAATTAATGAAGAAAGATAATAATTTTAGAAAAAGAGTAAGGATAAATCCAGTTGAAACAATCATAGATAATTTGTTTGGAAATTTCCAAGACAAGGAAACAAAATTTATAAATTTTTTTTCAACAGAAAGTGAAGAACGGTTGATTAATAATATTAATAAAATGCTTGGAATTAATATAAATGAGTTATACAACATTTATATTAATGAGCCTAATTTTTTAACTACATTAAAACAAAATAAAGTGTCTGTAATGACAGTGCATGGATCAAAGGGACTTGAGGCAAAT
>JAGUQV010000134.1 GCA_030154525.1 Mycoplasmataceae bacterium
ATATTGACCAATTTTTAATTCAGTGGTATTTGCACTAATTCCTAATTGTACTAATGGATCAGAAGTTGGTTCTTTAGATTCCAAAGTTTTTATAAGAGTTTCCGCTGTTTTATCAAAAGTATATCCATCTTTGGCAGTTAAAGTGAATATTTTTTCTCCAGGAAAAACTCCAAAGTGTGCAAGATTATCAAGAGTAACACCTGTAAATAAAAGATTTAAAGCATCAACTTTTTCTTGAGGAGTTGCTTCAACTTTTTCATAATCCGCTTTTGCTTGATTGAATCCAATGGTTGTAACAGTAGTTTGAGCACTAATTCCTAATTGTTTTAATGGATCAGGAGTTGGTTCTTTAGACTTCAAAGTGTCTATAAGAGTTTCCGCTGCTTTCCCAAAAGTATATCCATCTTTGGCAGTCAAAGTAAATATTTTTTCTCCAGCATCAACAACAAAGTGTGCAAGATTATCAAGAGTAACACCTGTAAATAAAAGATTTAAAGCATCAACTTTTCCTTGAGGAGTTGCTCCAACTTTTTCATAATCCGCTTTTGCTTGATTGAATTCACTAGTTGTAACAGTAGTTTGAGCAGCAATTTTTAATTCTTTAAGTGGATCTGGAATTATTGTCCCTGAAATAAGTGTTTTATTATTTGGATTATCAAAATAATATCCCTCTATAGCATCTAAAGTGAATATGTTTTCTATTTTTTCTCCAGCATCAACAACAAAGTGTGCAAGATTATCAAGAGTAACACCTGTAAATAAAAGATTTAAAGCATCAACTTTTTCTTGAGAAGTTGCACCAACTTTTTCAAAATCTGTTTTTGCCTTAATGAAATCACTCTCTGTTACCTCTGCTTTCGACGAAATTTTTAAATCTGTAGCCACTGTTGGAAGGTATGGTTCTGATTCAATAGTTGGTTTAACAGGTCCAACGGTTTCACCAAATATAAATCCATCTTTAGCAGTTAGAATAAATTTTGATTCATCTGCACTAATTTCAACATCAAAGTGTGCAAAATTCTCAGAATTAACATTATTAAATATTCTACTTAATTCCTGAATTTTTTTAACTTGAGCTGTAGCTTTTTTATATTCATCAACAAGATTTTTAAAATCCACTTGAGATAGACGATTGGTTTTGGGACTAATATTAATTTTAGTCAAAGCAGATTTAAAGCCTGTAATAATAATTGTTTTAGATTGATTAATACCATCGCTAACTTTTGTAATTCTTATATTAATTACTAAATCAAGATTTTTATTTCCACCTGTTGTAACATTTATTATCTCAAGAGAAAACCCATCTTCTAAAATAGGCAAAGTAATATAATCTCCAATAATTTTAATTTTCTTGGCAGGATCTTTCTCTTCATTTATTCTCTTGGCAACATCTACAGCCCACTCATTATTTGGTTTAGCAATTCCATTTTGATATTTATCCATTTGCGATTCTAAAGATATGCTTTGAGTATTTCCACAAGAAACCAATGCTGCAAAAGGTAAAATTGCTAAGGTTGCTATACCTAATCCTAATAATGTTTTATTTTGTTTTTTCATAATTTTACCCACTTCAATATTTCTATAGTTTTTTCAAATTATATTACAATTTGAAATTTTATTTTGAAAATTCTTATTTATTTGTATATATAATGCTGATTTTATTGATTTTTGAAATGTTTTTAATTTTGAATTACCTTTAAATAATTTCTCTAATATTATATATAATATTTTAATATGTCTAATTATAATTCCGATAAAATAATCACACTAAAAGGACTTGAAGCTGTTCGTAAAAGGCCAGGAATGTATATTGGTTCGACTGATGTAAATGGCCTTCATCACCTAGTTTGAGAGATTTTTGATAATGCTGTTGATGAAGCTTTGGCTGGTTTTGCATCAGAAATTAAACTAACTCTTAAAAAAGATCTTTCAATAATTGTGGAAGATAATGGTCGTGGAATTCCAATTGATAAACACAAAGATGGAAAAACAGGAGTGGAGACGGTTTTTACTGAATTGCACTCAGGAGGTAAATTCAATACAGAAACATACAAGACATCTGGAGGGTTGCATGGTGTTGGATCTTCTGTTGTTAATGCTCTTTCATCAAAGTTAATTGCGACAATTTACCGTGATAAGAAGGAGTATGTAACCGCTTTTGAAAATGGCGATACAATTATTGAAAGAACTAGAGAAATTGGTTCAACATCAAAACAAGGAACAAAAATCCAATTTTGACCTGATTATAAAATATTTAAATATGCTTCTCTTTCATATGAAGTAATTTCAGAAAGATTGAGAGAATCATCTTTCTTATTATCAGGCATAAAAATAATTATAAGAGATGAGATTAGTCAAAATAAAGATGATTATAAGTATGATGATGGAATAAAATCATTTGTAGAATTTGTTAATTCTAATAAAACAAAGATTTCAGATGTGATCTTCGTACATGATAATAATAAGGACATGGAAGTTCAAATTGGCTTGCAATATACAGATAGTTATTCAGAAACAATCATTTCATTTGTCAATAATGTTAAAACTAAAGAAGGTGGAACCCATGAATCAGCCTTCAAAAATATGTTGACAAAAGTTATTAATGACTTTGGACGTGAAAAAGGTTATATCAAAACAAGAGAACCCAATTTTGAAGGCGCTGATGTCCGCGAAGGGTTAACAGCAATTATATCTGTTAAGATTTCAGAAACATTTTTAGAATTTTCTGGACAAACAAAAGACAAGCTTTCAACACCTGAAATTAAAAAACTAGTTGACGAAGTTGTTCAAAAAGATTTATACTTTTGATTAAATGAAAACAAAAAAGTTGCTGAACAAATTTTACTTAAGTCTAAACAATCAAAGGAAGCTAGAGATGCCGCTAGAAAAGCTCGGTCAGATTCTCGAAAAACAAAAGATAAATTAAGTGAAATTAAAATTCTTTCTGGAAAATTAACACCAGCTCAAAGCAAGATACCTGC
>JAGUQV010000060.1 GCA_030154525.1 Mycoplasmataceae bacterium
CATTAAAAGTGTATTCTAGTCCAGCTTGTCATTCTAGTTTTTTCTTTCATTTTTGATCAAAAACCGATTTATTTTTTTTAAATCAAAAATCAATGAAACTTTTGTCTATATTATAAAAGTTACGCATATTTTCAATATGTTTTATCTTCCAAGCAGGAAACAAAGGATTTACTTTGTCTTTAGAAAGCATGTCATCTAATCAAATTACTGGAATCATGTGTCCTTTAGATATAAAGTAATCAACAAATTCACTCCAAATAGAAAATAAAACCTTCTTGTCGTCAGATATTAAGTATTTATCATCAACCTTCTTTTCTAGATATTTTTTATATGTATTTTTCTTTATTTCTTTCTTAGAAATTTTAATATCTAAGTGATTATAATTTTCCAAAATTGAATTATGAATTGCAGGAATATAAACTCTAGGTCTATCTTGAGGAATACCTATTTCTTTCGGTGAAATAGATAGAGGAGAAGCATTAACAATATATCCTCTTTCTTTTAATGAATCGATAATTATTTTATATGTTTTTCCATCATCATGGTTTATCAGATGCTTTACATTTTCCAACAATACAATTTTAGGTAATTTAATATCTATCATTTTCAAAATATCAAAAAATAAAGTACCCTTAACTTTATCTAAAAAACCTAATTGTTGTCCGGCTTTTGAAAATGTTTGACAAGGAAAACCTGCAAACAAAACATCTACTCTTTCTTTGAAAGAATTATAGTCTATTTTTTTAATATCTATTATCTCATCTACTTCAATATTAAAATTATTAGAGTAATTATCAATAGCACTTTTATCAATTTCTGAAGCCAAAACACATTTTGTCTTATAGTTATTTTCTTTGCAAAATTCGTCAAATGCAAAATGAAATCCACCAATTCCACTAAACAAATCAACAAAATTAATAATTTTTAAACTAGATAAATATTTATTGATTTCTTTCATATTTAAACCTTTTCATAAAATAATTTTATTATTAAATAATATATTAAAATATATATATC
>JAGUQV010000032.1 GCA_030154525.1 Mycoplasmataceae bacterium
GTATTGCATCCATCATATCAAGCAATGGAATATTTGTACCTTATTAATGAGTTTAATAAAACCGTAAGAGATAAAGAAATAAAAGGTTACTCTTGTGCATATTTACATAACGCTGATGAAGAAAAAAATTCCAATTTAAAAAACGAGGAATTCTATTCATATACTTCATTGAATCCAATTTATTTTAAAGATGACGTAGAAAAACTACAAGATAAAATAATTTCGCTTGTTGGTAAAGGCAAAGGTAAGGAAATTCTATATATTGTTGAGAATGGTGAAATAATTCCTTCAAAAAAATTAATTCATACAATAAAACACACCCTTAATGGTAAAGAAGAATATAAAATGATTGGTTCTCAAAAAATCGTTTATGAAAATATAATGCAAAAATCAAATAGCGAAGATAATGTTTTTTTGATAAATGGAAATCCTGGAACTGGTAAATCTGTTGTTGCTATAAATTTATTATCTTCTTTATTACAAAAGAAAAAGAAAGTTTTATATGTGGCTCCCAATGCATCATTTAAAAATGTTATTGTAGATTCTTTAAAAGGTTGTAAAAATGAATATGCTTTTGATATTTTAATAAAAGGGTCTTCAGGACTTTGAAATGCTGAAAAAAATACATATGACTGAATAATTGTTGATGAAGCACACAGACTAAAAAAGCAAGCATATATGTATAGAGGTAAAAATCAAATTAATGATGTTTTACATTCTTCTTCTAACACAATTTTCTTTATTGACGAAAAACAAGTAATTAGAAAGAGTGATATTGGAACTAATTCTAATATCTCAGAATTGTCATTATTAAATAATAAAATTATTCATAACGGTGATGATTATATTTTGGATACTCAATTTAGATGTTCAGGAGCTAACGGTTATATTAATTCAATAGAAACCGTTTTACAAATGGGAAATGGGACTGGAAACTTTTATCTTAATGAAAATTCAAAATATGATTTTAAAATTTGTGATACCCCTCAAGAAATGGAAGAATTATTAAATGACAAAAAAAATAAAGGTTTTCATAAGTCTAGAATAGTTTCTGGATTTGCTTGAAAATGAGAAACAAAGAAAATGGATATTGTGGATTTAGAAACAAACAAAGATATTAAAATACCAGAACATAATTATGAAATTGCTTGAAATCTGAATGATGGAAAAATGTTATGAGCAATTAAAGACGATAAAGGAGTTTCTCAAGCCGGTTGTGTTCATACGGCACAAGGATTAGAATTTGAATATTGCGGTGTAATAATAGGTAATGATTTAAGAATTGATGATAATGGCAATTTATATGCAGATTATGATGAGCACTTTGATATTGAAGGTAAAAAGGGGCTTAAAGATGATAATGAAAAATTAACAAGTCTAATAAAAAATATATACAGAATATTAATGTCACGAGGAACGTTAGGAACATATGTTTTTATAAGAGATCCAAAAGTTAGAGATTATTTTAAAAAACATATTATTAATAAATAATAAGACAAGAACATAGTTGAAATTGATATGCATTAAATTAGAATATATAAGATAATTAATGTTGAGAAGGTGGCATCCATGATTAAAACAAAATTACGAGATTTAAAATATTTAAATAATAGTAATATATTGGAAAAATACACTATTGCTTTTCAAAAACATCTAGATTAAATGGATCTCTTATGTTTTGTCAATACAGTAATATTTTCAAAATATTAATTCTAATTATTGAAAAAAAGAAATGAAGTATGAGAAGCCAAATTTGGAAAAAATAATGAAGGAAAAATTTCAAATTCTTGTGTTGTTCCTAAAAATAAATATAACAAAAAGAAAAATTTTGATGGAGAATTGATTATATAACTTCTCGTTGAGATGAAGGAAACGATGATATTTCTAATTTACAAATTTCGTCTTATTATTGTGAAAATACAAAACATAAAAACTTAAATTAAATTTTACTTTTCTTCTCAATCGGACATTTATCTTCACAAGATTTACAACCAACATCATTATTTGATTCTTTAAATAATATGTCTAGACACTCCTGACTACAAAGAACAGCCCAACCAAGTACATAGTTTTCATTTTCTGTTTTCTTTTGACATACATTACATTTCATATTATAAATTATAGTACAATAAAATTATATAATAATCCATTTGGCTCTCTTTCTAATTACGAAGAAAAAGTGAAAAGTAGAACATCTAATCCTAATTTCAAATTTTATACAAGCATAATGCATGCAACAGGAATAAAAAGACAATTAAATCAAAGTCAACTCTTGGACAAGCGATTAGAGAAGAAACAGATTATCAAGCATATCTAAATAATTGTTTAAAATCAGGTCAATTTAAAAAATTTAATTCTATTGGCAATGTTTATTCATCAAAATCAACAAATATTTTTGGTCAAGTTATCGAAACTGGAAAACCATTTATGATAAGTCCGCTAAAACCTTTTACTTTTGCCTTAAAAGATTCTACTAAAACAAAAATTTACAATGGAAAGAGAATAAAATGGGATTCTAATGGAAACCTTCTTGCTAGTCAAACTGTAATAAATTCAATTCCTTCAATTGCTGATCATGAAATATCATATGTAGGTAAGCCATATGATTTAGATAATATTAAGGAGATGAAGGAAGTTGGAGATGGACAATATGAGTACAACCCAAAAGATAGTAATTTATTGCAAAAAACAAGTTTCAAATATGATATTTTTGTAAGGGACCAATCTTATGTAACATCAACTAATGAAGAATCCATTCCTCAATCAAATGATTTTATACCAGGACAAGAAAATATTGGTTGAAATAAATTTACCCAAATTGTTGAATTTAATTTTAAATCATATTTTGCAAAAGAAATAACATATAAAACTCCTGCAAATATTTATGATGGTGCAAGTACAATCGAACAAAAATTAAGAAGAGCAATTGAATTAGCATCAAGTGAACAATCCTTAAGAACAAGTCGTGATATTGATAAAATTGAAAATGTGAATTATCAAGGTGTTGATATTAAATCAATCTCTCTAAAAATGCAAGCTCCATATGATGGTTATTATAAATTTCAAACAAA
>JAGUQV010000086.1 GCA_030154525.1 Mycoplasmataceae bacterium
AATGTAATTTCTTGAATTTTGTATTTGTTTTTCATTATAATGTAATTGTTCCTTTGTTTTGTTTGGTAATTAAATTTTGGAGCAAAAAAGACTTTTTTTACAAAAGTCTTTTTTATTGGTATTTTTTTTGGTAACTTTATATATTAAATTTGAAACGGAAAATTTACTATATTATAATTAATATTAAGAAAAAATATTTATGATTAAAACAAAATTGCAAGATTTGAATTATTTAAATAATCAGATCATATTAGAAAAGCACAATGTTGCCCTTGCTAAAATTTCTAAACTAGATGGATCAGTTAAATATTGTCCATTTGTTAATATTTTTAGCGTTTTAATTACAATCATTGAAAATAAAAACATTAATACAACTTACGACACAATATTAAATGTCTATGCAAATATATCTTTAAGTAAAAAAATGTAGATAAAATGCAAGAAGTAATAGGAATATAAAAGCCATTGAGTATGGAATGAAATCAATCAAAAGTGATGGATTCATTAATAAGAATACTTTTACCAAAATTCAACAAATAATGAGAAACAATAATGACTCAATAATATCTGGAGTAGGCGTTCAAATTAATGATAGTAATGGAAACGTTATTTGAATGCCCCCTCAAAGTAAGGAAGAAGTATTAAAATACTTAGATGAGTTGGAAATATTTATTAACAATGATAATAAGTATCCATTAATAAAAATGGCAATTATTCATTATCAATTTGAAGCTATTCATCCTTATAATGATGGGAATGGTCAAACAGGAAGAATTATTAACATATTATATCTAATAATGTGCAAAGTGATTGGTTCACCATTTATTCCTCTAAGTCAACAAATTCAAAAAACAAAATCTCAATACTATCAACTTCTCCAAGATGTAAATAAAAACGAAGAGAATATCACTCAGTTTATTATTTATATCCTAGAGAATATTTCATCAGCTAGTGATACATCTAGCAAAATCCTCTTAGATCTTCAATTACTCTTTAAAAGTATTAATAATAACAAAACTTAATAAGGAGTTACTAAATGTTTTTTTGCATAAGTAATTAATTATTTACAATAAAGCTATTTGTGAAAAATTAAATATTAGTTAGTATATGGCAAAGAAACACATAAATCAATTAATTAAAGAAAAGTTAATAATTGAACTATGAGAAAATAAAAAGACAAAAACTTATATTCTCTTTGGAATAATGAAAATCATTAAATCATTATAGGAAGAATCCACAATCATAATATATAATTTTTTAATGAAGAAGGGATATTATAGTG
>JAGUQV010000027.1 GCA_030154525.1 Mycoplasmataceae bacterium
CTTCACGACCTGCAGTCATGTTTAGAATTATCTTTTCAATTTTTGGAACTTCCATGATTGATGAATATTTAAATTCTTTCATCAAAGCAGGAACTACTTCTTTATTATATTTAGCTAATAACATTGTTTCCATAAATTAAACTTCCTTCCCTGTTTTTCTCTCAAAACGAACTTTTTTTCCATCTACTAACTTGTATCCAATTTTTGTTGGTTCATTAACACCTTTTTTAGAGTGTTTAGTTTTAAGAGCAACATTAGAAATATGGATTGAAGCTTCTTTTTGTTCAATTGAACCTTCTGTTTTTTCTTGTGTTGGTTTAATATGTTTAGTAACCATATTTACATCTTTAATTAAAACTCTATTAGTTTTATTATCAATTTTAATAATAAAACCTGATTTACCTTTTTCAGATCCGGCAAGAATTACTACTTCATCATTTTTTCTTAACTTCATAATAACCTTCCTATAATACTTCAGATGCTAATGAAGCAATCTTTAGATATCCTTTTTCTCTTAATTCACGAGCTATTGGTCCAAAAACACGAGTTCCTCTTGGAGTTCCATCTTCCTTTAGAATAACAACTGCATTATCATCAAATTTAATATGAGATCCATCTTTTCTTTTCACACCATATTTTGTTCTCACAATAACAGCTCTAACAACTTGTCCTTCTTTTACAACACCATTCGGAGTTGCTTTTTTAATTGAACAAACAATGATATCACCAATGTTAGAAGATTTTTTAACTGATCCACCAATGTTTCTAATAACCCCTACTATTTTAGCACCTGAGTTATCAGCAACATTTAGTCTTGACATTTCTAAAACCATTATTTACCTTCTTTCGCATTTTCTCTTATTTTTTCTAATCGAAAGCTTTTAGTTTTTGACATTGGTCTTGTACTTGTTATTTTAACAATGTCTCCCATTTTAGCAATTCCTTGCTCATCATGAGCTGCAAAACGCTTAGTTTGTTTGAATCGTTTATTATATAAAGCATGCTTTACATAAATATCAACAGCAACAATGATTGTTTTTTCATTCTTAGTTGACACAACTATACCGGTAAGTGATTTTCTTGAATTTGTTCTAATAATATTTTCCATTATTTCACTTCCTTATTTGTCGCTTTTGCTTTTGGTTCAGCTTTTGCTTTTGGTTCAACTAATTTTGTTTTTTTGACTTTTGTTTCTTTAGTTGATTTTTCAATAATAAGTTTTCCATCATCTAATAGCTTCAAAACTGTTAGGGCTTTAGCAATATCACGACGTACTAATCTTATTTTATGTGTTTGATCTTGTTGACCAGTTTTATTTTTAAATCTTAATAAAAATAATTCTGCTTTAAGTTCATTTATTAAATCAAAAAGTTCTGGTTTTGATTTTTTTTGAATTATACTATATTGCATTTTTTGCCTCACTATCTTCTTTTGAAACTATTTTTACTCTAATTGGCAATTTGTGTCCACCAAGTCTTAAAGCATCTTTCGCAATTTCATCACTAACTCCGGAAACTTCAAACATCATCGTATTAACTTTAACAACAGCAACTCACTTTTCAACATTCCCTTTTCCTTTTCCCATTCTAACTCCAATTGGTTTAGATGTTAAAGATAAGTGAGGGAATATTCTAATAATAACTTGTCCTTCACGTCCCATTCTACGAGTAATCGCAATCCTTGCAGACTCAATTTGTCTTGCAGTAATTCAATTTGAAGTTTTGGCTTGTAATCCAAACGCACCAAAAGAAACTTTATCTCCTTTGAAGGCTACACCACTATCGTGGTTAATTCTAAATGTCTTACGGTGTTTTGTTCTTTTGGGTTGTAACATTATTTACCGCCTTCCATAACATCACCAAGAGATATTCAAACCTTGATTCCGATTGCACCGTAAGTAGTTCTTGCAGTTGCAGTTGAGTAATCTACATTTTGTCTAAGTGTATGTAATTTCATTTCACCCTCTGAATAACCTTCACTACGAGCCATATCAACTCCATTAAGTCTTCCTGAAACTTTTGTTTTAATTCCTTTAGCTCCCGCTTTTAGAGCACCTCTAATTGCAAATTTTTGCGCCACTCTAAAAGGAGCACGATTTTCTAATTTAATAGCAATTTCCTCAGCAACTAAACGAGCACTTAATTCTGGACGTTCAATTGCAATAATTTCTAAATTCAATTTTAATTGACGATTTTTAGTAAATTTTTGAATATTAGTTGTTAATAATTTTAAGTTTGCACCTTCATTACCAAGAATTACTCCTGGTTTTGCTGTGTAAATAATAACTGAAACTTTTTCATCTTGTGTTCTTTTAATAATGATATTTCCGATTTGATATTCTCTATTAAACTTTTCTAAATACTCACGAATTTTCATATCTTCCAATAAATATGTAGAAAATTTTGATTTGTCTGCAATCCACATAGCATTATGTGGTTTGGTTATACCGTAACGAAAACCATTTGGATTAACTTTTTGTCCCATAAATACCTCTTTCTACTTTTCTTCTAACTTAATTACAAAGTGCGAAGTTCTTTTTAATATTGGAAATGCTCTACCTTGAGCTCTAGGTTGGAACCTTTTTAATGTTGGTCCTTCATTAACTAACATTTCAGATATAAATAATTTATCATTATCCATTCCTTTAGTGTTAATTGCATTTGCAATAGCTGAATTTAATAATTTTAAAAATAGTCTAGATGCTTTTTTATTTGAATTATTTAAAATAGATAATGCCTATGATGTAGTTTGATATCTAATTAGATCGGCAACTAAACGAGCTTTTCTTGGTGAAATTCTTTGTAATTTCAATTGTGCTGTTGATTGTAATTTCATTATTTTTTCTTCCCTTTATCATTACCATGACCTGAAAAGGTTCTGGTTGGTGAGAACTCACCTAACTTATGTCCGACCATATCATCAGTTACATAAACGTCAATAAATTTTCTTCCATTATGAACTTGAAATGTTAATCCTACAAAATTAGGAAAGATTGTTGAACGTCTTGATCAAGTTTGAATTGGTTTTTTTGGATTTTTCTTTGAAACAATTGCTTCCACTTTTTTAAGTAAGTGATCTTC
>JAGUQV010000119.1 GCA_030154525.1 Mycoplasmataceae bacterium
AGGAGTTATTATTGTTTGGTTACTTGTTATTCTAACTCTTGAACCATTTTTATCCATGAAATAAAGGAATATTCCTTTATTGTTTGCCAAATCAACTACATTTTCTGTCACTTCTAATATGATGTTTTCCATAACAACTTTTGATTTAAATCCTCAAGTAATATCTCAATCATTAGAAACATTGACAAAATATTCAAGTTTATAAATCTCATTGACATCATCAATCATTGAGCGTCTAAACAATGTAGAATTAAAAGTTAAAAGAGAATTATCAATATCTGTTTGAGGAGGCACTGTACTATCAACTAATGAAGTTGCATGGTTTAGCAAAAGATATTCTTGCCTATCATAAGTTCAAATCTCTTCTGTAGCTGTTGTTTTTGCCACCATTTTAACATATAAATTCATATCACTAAATTTAGTTATTCTGCTACCTTGTCCAGCTGCAGATATTGTTTTAATTCCTTCGGCAGTGTAGAAGCCACTTTTCCCACCACTTCCTAAATCAATTATTGTTCCATTACTTGTTTTAAAACCAAATCTTAGTTCAAATAATTTAGCATAATGTGGTTGACCAGATCTTTGCTCAACAGCAATATCTATGTCTTTAGTATTACCAGAAATACTATTTATTTGAAATACATTGTAAGCTCTTGTAGCATAAATAGGTGTATCAATTTTAGAAAAACCAGAAATTGTCACATTTTCACTATATTCAAAGAAAAAAGATTGAGCTGACGTATGGTAAAGTTTGTGCCTTCAAACGATTTTCATGTTTAAAGTTTGATTATTTGTATCTCTACTCTCAATTGTAATTATTTTGCTCTTCTCACTTGTTATATTTGTAAGACCAAAACCATAATCTGGTTGATTACTCTTAGATAATACCGACAAATCATTAGGCGTAATTTCTTCGACAGTTTTATATAATAAGCCAGGATCTGCATCAGCCAGCTTTTGATAATCACCATAAGATACAACTTTTCCGCCGCTACCCTCTCATTGAGTAGATATGAGATTGGAATTAGGATCTCTAAAATAAACCATGGCACCAACACCGACTGGTTGAGTAGAAGATAAACTTGGAATAGAAAGAATTGGCATTTTCTGCGTATCATAAGAATTACCGGTTAAATTTACATTTAATATTCTTTTATCACTCATTCCATATGTCGGATTATGAAAAATAATTGATGTATTTCCCGGAGTAACCAAACCAATATCATCATAAGATATTTGCCTAGGAGCAGAGCTATTTGCAAAAATACCTAACGCTAATTCAGAAAAAATTTGTTTACCGTTAGAGGTGTTTGATGAGTTAATTCACAAATCAAAAGGTCTAAATAATTCTTTATTATCAAGAAAAGTGAGATCAAATAATGCATCATGAAAACTAACAGGAAATCCTATAATCCCATTAGATTGCCTTGCAACAACAACAACAGGAGCTCTAAAATCTGCAAACGTTGTTCTAATTGGTATTAAAAGTTGATTATTTTTTTCAGGAAAATGTCTAGAGTAACCTATTCCTGCAATTCCTTTTCTATAAGTCGCATTTTCTTTTACAGAAAAGGCTTTACTAGTTTGTATCGAATCCATATCCTTAATTATGGATACCCTGGATGTTGAACTTATAATGTCATTTAATGAATGATACAAAAGTGACCCTGTAAGGTCAGGAGATGCACCAGTAGGAGTGTAGCGTGTGACAGTAGAAATACCAACTGAGCCAGTTTGATTTATAAATAATTGAAAATCAGAAACTATTTTTGTATTATAGCTATCACCACCCACGGATACAATATCATTTCGAAGCCTTGATATTCAGTTTGCAATTGTTCGATTTACTGCTGCTGGAAGTGTACTATTAATATCTGTGGTTCATTCTCCTGTATGTACATTTTTAGAAGACAAATAAAGATTAAGACCAGGCTTACTACTAGTTGGATTGTATACCTCCATAGGAGCCAAGTATGCTAATGGGTTGACAGAAACCATTGTCCATAATTCTGCACCTTTCATAATTATTTTTAAACTATAAGGCGAAGTTGCTCTAGGATCAAGACCATTCCAAGATACACTAAGAGAATCTCTATAAACACTTAAAGTGTTACCCTTAATATCTAAAAGTGTTATCATAAAAAAATTATTATTCGTTGGATCAGGAGAATGAGATAAAACAGTTAGTGTATTTTCTGCTTGGTTAAATTTTGCATCATAAATTGTACTTTGCATGTCTTTTGTTCACCTTCTAACACCATCAAATGTTGTATAAAGTAGTGTTTTCGAATCTTGACTTATACCTATTCAACCCTGATTTGTTTCAACTGAGTGCCTAAATTGGTTTGCCATTGAAATAAATCCAGTTGTGGCAGGATAGTCTGAAACAACATTATTTGAAAGATTATCATTTAATATTGAATCATCAGCAATATTTTTATTTTCCAATAATGAATTAATGCCAATTCCAACCAATGTAGCTGTCGATAATAAAGCAAT